>DATILB010000432.1:0-18925 GCA_035477015.1 Nocardioidaceae bacterium
GGCAGCCACTTCTCGATCGTCGACCTCACCAACCTGGATGCACCGAAGGAGATCGGTACGGCGGCGTCTCCTGCGCTGGCCTACAACCCCGGCTTCGGCGGGGGAGCCGGTCACAAGTGGAACTTCGACAACGCCGGCTACGGCATCCACACCGGCTCGGGCGGCTCTGCCGTCTTCGACGTCCGTGACCCTGCGCACCCGAAGCCGGTCACCTCCACCGACGCCAACGGCACCGCGGCAGGGTGGAACGACTTCATCCACCACAACGCCGCACGACCCAACGCAGCGAAGTTCACGGCCGGCGCACCTGCCTCCGTGAACAACGGCAACGTGCTGCTGGTGACCGAAGAGGACTACGTCAACACCGACTGCGCGACGGCAGGCTCCTTCCAGTCCTGGTACGTCGAGAAGCTCGACGGCACCGCAGGCGCGATCCACCCGTTGGACCGGATCAACCCGGTCGACGTCGGCGAAGGCGTCGCCCTGCCTCACCTCGCGTTCTGCTCGGCGCACTGGTTCGACGTGCACCAGAGCGGGCTCGTGGCGCAGGCGTACTACGAGGGCGGGCTTCGGCTCATCGACGTCCGCGACCCCAGGAACCTCGAGGAGTACGGCTACGTCGCGTCCGGGCTCTCGGAGGTCTGGGACGCCTACTGGGTCCCCGAGCGCAACCACAAGGGTGTGGCCACCGCTCGCAAGACCAACATCGTCTACACGACTGACCTCATCCGCGGTCTCGACGTGTTCACAGTCGATCTGCCGAAGGCGGAGCCGACCTCACCGTTGCTGCCGCTCAGCGCCGGCGTTGCATCGGGCAGTTCTTCAGATGCCCTGCAGCTGCTGCTGCTCGCCCTTCTCGCGGGGGTCGGTCTTCGCGTCGCGACCCGTCTGGCGAAGGGCCCCAGGCCTGCGCTTCCTTCGGGCCGACGCCTCGTGGTCGCGTTCACCGCCCTCGGTGCCGCCCTGGCGTTCAGTGCACCCCCGAGTGTCGCCAGCCCGGCCGACGACTACGTCGGCCCGTTCTTCGGCGACGGCAACCTGCCGCCCGGCTGCATCAAGGACATGAACCCGGCGAACCCGGAGAACACCTGCTTCCACATGAAGCTGGGCCTCAACGGGCTCGACTCCCCTCAGGTCGACGTCGCGATCCTGGTGCCGGTCTCGCCCACGGTCGAGCGCGACATGCGGATCATGAGGCAGGCGGTCCAGATGTGGGAGGGCGGCATCGACTACCTCGCGGACGAGATGGGTCTCGACTGGCTCGAGGAAGGCATGGACTTCCACGTCACGGTGGACTCCGTGGACCTGACGGGCGACAACGGTGGCGAGTTCACGACGTACCCGCTGGTGGATCCCGAGATCGTGGTGATCGCCACCAACCCCGTCGGCGGCATCGGCATCGGGATCGACCCGGTCGACTTCGCCAGCGAGCTCGCGATCACAGACTCGAACCTGGTGCCTTGCTACAACGTGCAGAACCCGTTCGACTTCGACACCTGGGAGAACCTCCCGGGCTTCAACTCGCACCACGAGGACCGTTCGGGCACGTACGTCGAGGACTGTGGCGGTGCGGGTGGCAACGTGTGCTTCGCGATCAACGGCGCGATCGACCCGGTGCCTGGGGTGACTGACACGTTCTCGCTGTACGACCTGGTGTCGCACGAGTTCGGCCACTGCCTGACGGTCGGTCACGTGGGTGACGGTGCCGACGGTCCTTGGGGCCCAACGCCGACGAACGACATCATGGCCTACAGCGCCGACCCGCCCGGGCTCAACAAGTGCGTCTCGACGTTGGACGTCGAAGGCGTTGCCACCACGATGAGCCACTTCCTCGATGTGAACGGTGACGGCCAGGTCGGAGCCGGTGACCACCTCGACCCCAACGACGTGACTGGTGACGGGCTCAACCCGTTCCAGGTGCAGCATCCCAGCGACCACCTCTACGCCTCGGACACCGGCGATCCGTTGGACTGCCCCCAGCCCGACCTGGGCACATTGCCCGGTGAGCCGACCGACTGGACGCCCTCGCCGGTCGACACCACCAGACCGGTCCTGACCCTTGCCTCACCCGACCACGGCGCGGAGAGCACGACCGGAACGTTCTCGGTGGCGGGCGAAGTCGCACGAGTTCCGCTCGGGGAGCGGCCCACGTCGCCCACGGGTTCGCACGATGACCCGGACGACGACGCCACCACCGCTCTGACCGAGATCCAACAGGTCGACGTGGCTGTCGACGACAGCTATGTGCACGCAGTGCTCGACGTCGAGAAGGTCTGGCCGAGCACGAGCCTGACCAGCCTTCCGGCGTACAGCGTGATCATCGACGGCCGCCGCTTCGACTCCTTCGTGCCCGACCCGCAGCAGCCAGCGCGCGTGGTCACGTGGGACTCGGGCACCGAGACCTACCTGGCCGACGGCGCCTCGACGTGGGACCTCGTGGCCAACACGGTGACCTTCCGTATCCCGCGGCTGTACCTCGCCAAGGAGCGCATCGTCACGCCGTACGACGTCAGCGGGCAGGCCAGCATCTCGCCCGCGACCCGCCTTGTGGCCGTGGACGACCGCGCGCCCGACAGCGGCAGCATCGGTGTCGCCGGGTCGCCGCTCCCGAGCAGTACCGCAACCGGTGCGGCGATCGCAGGCACGGCCACTGAGGAGACGCGCACCTGGACCGGGTCGCTCACGCCGCTTGACACCACGTTCGGCGTGCTTCCGACGCTGATCGACACGAGGCGGCACCACGCGCTCTCGGTCGCGGAACGCAGCGACGTCGAGCTGATGCTGACGTGGGGGTCGCCCACCAACAACGACCTCGATCTCTACGCGACCGGTGCAGCGAGCTCGGGCAGCGGCGGCGCTTCGTCGGGACACCCGGAGCACGTCGTGCTGCGCAACGTGCAGGGTGCGCTCGATCTGGCCGTCGACCCGTATCTGGTGACGACGCCGACGTCGTACACGCTGACCGCCGTCATCCGCCCCGCCACGACCGACAGTGATGGCGACGGTGTCGTCGACGGGGACGACGTGTGTCCCCAGCAGCCTGGTACGGCGAACGGGTGCCCGGACACGGACAGCGACGGCGTTGCCGACCAGTTCGACCTTTGCCCCGACGTGGCCGGCAACAGCGCGGACGGGTGCCCCATCCCCGCGACCGAGCACGTACGCGTATACGTCGACGGTGTGCTCGCTGCGAGCCAGGACGTTGACACGAGCGACGACGTCGACGCGTTCGCGCTGCCTGTGCAGGTCGCACCGGGGACGCACGAGCTGCGAGTCGACTGGGAGGACGACGGGGAGGTGCTGGCAACAGCGACGCGGACAGTCGTGCATCGGACCGCGAGCACCGACGGTGATGGCGACGGTGTCGTGGATGGCAACGACAACTGCGTCGACCACCCGAACCCTGCGCAGGGCGACCTCGACCACGACGGACGCGGTGACGCCTGCGACCCGGACCTCGACGGCGATGGCCACTCGAACGCCAAGGAGTCAGCGCAGGGGACCGACCCGTACAACGCGGCCTCTTACCCCGGGAAGAAGAAGGGCACCTTCGCGGGTCTGTGATCGCTGCCTAGCGCGCGGACTCCGCCAGCAACGACGCCAGCCGCATGACGCGGGCGGTGATCGACTCGGCGGTCTCCTCGGGATGCTCGAGCCACCATCCGACTGCAGCCGACACACTGTGCAGCCAGAGGTGCGTGAGCAGCGACGCATCGTCGGGATTCGCCTTACCAGCAAGGAGTTCTGTCACTCCTGCGGCTCCGAGAGCCGCCAGCTTCTTCCGGTACTGCATCGCTGTGTCGTGCACCGCGGTGCCCTCCGGCAGCGTCGCGTCGTACAGCACCGCCCAGTCGTAGCGACGCGGCTCGAGGGTGCGGACGATCGCGGCCAGGGTGTCGAGTGCGCGGGAGAGCATCGGCCCGGTCTGCGCGGCCTCGACCTGCTCGACGAGGTTCGCGCCGGCCCGATGGAGGCACGCGAGGAAGAGCCCGTCCTTGGAATCGAAATAGCTATAGATCAGTGGCTTGGAGATCCCGGCGGCCTCGGCGATGCGGGTCATCGAGGCGTTCGCGTACGCACGCCGCCCGAACTCCTCGACCGCGACGTCCAGGATCTGCTGCTCGCGCTCCTCGCGCGGCACGCCCTTGGTGCCCGTGTTGCCCGCCACGGTTACTACTGTAGCGCAGGAATTGATTCTCGGGTAACTTACTCGTAAGTCAGTTCACGAGGAGGTCCCCGATGCTGCACCACATGGCCGAACAGCTGCATGACCCGCTGCTCTACGCGATCCCGTTCTTCCTGCTCGTCATCACCGTCGAGCTCGTAGCGCTCCATGTGCTGAAGGACGAACCCGCCGACCGGTTCGACCTGCGCGACTCGGCGACCAGCGTCTCGATGGGCTTCGGGGCCGCGGCTGCGGGGGTGCTCTTCCGGGCTGCGGCCTTGCTGCTCTACGCCGTCCTCTACACGTACCTTGCACCGTGGCAGTTGCCTACCGACCGCTGGGAGACCTGGGTCGGCGTGCTGCTTGCGATCGACCTGCTCTGGTACGTCTACCACCGAGGGTCGCACCGGATCCGCCTCATCTGGGCAGCACATCAGGCGCACCACAACAGCAACTACTTCAACACCTCGACAGCCCTGCGGCAGAAGTGGAACCAGTGGTTCGAGACGCTGATCTGGCTGCCGCTGCCGCTGCTCGGCGTCCCGCCCTGGATGGTGCTGGCCGGCTTCTCGATCAACCTGATCTACCAGTTCTTCACGCACACCGAGAGCATCGGGAGGCTGCCCCGGCCGATCGAGCTCGTCCTCAACACCCCGTCGCACCACCGGGTGCACCACGGCAGCGACGAGCTCTACCTCGACAAGAACTACGGCGGCATCCTGATCATCTGGGACCGTCTCTTCGGGACCTTCCAGGCCGAGGCGCACCGACCGACGTACGGACTGACGACACCGATCTACAGCAACAACCTGGTCGAGCTGCAGTTCCACGAGTACGCCGCGATCGTGCGTGATGTTCGCGCCGCGAGGACCTGGCGCGAGAGACTCGGCTACATGTTCGCTCCACCGGGATGGCAGCCCACGACCACCGACAACCGCGTGCTCGAAGAGGCTGCCCGGTGACGCGGTCCTGGTGGGGCTGGGGTTCGGTCGACGACGCCCTGACGTCGGCGGAGATCAGCGAGCTGGAATCGCGAGTGACAGCGCTCGTCCCGGACCACGACTTCACCGACCACGCTCCACCGGACCCGCAGGCGCTCGACGTCCCCGACCCGAGGATCGCCCCACCGGCGGCGCTGGCCGAAACGTGCTCGACCGATGTCATCGACCGGCTGTCGCACGGACGTGGCAAGGCCTTCCGTGACGTCGTCCGCAACCTGCACGGCGACGTCTCGCATGTCCCGGACCTCGTCATCAGGCCGCGCTCCGAACAGGACGTCATCGACGTCCTCGACTGGTGCACGAGCGCAGCGATCCCGGTCATCCCGTACGGCGGCGGCAGCTCTGTCGTCGGTGGCGTCGAGCCGCGGTTCGACGGTCCGGCCATCTCACTCGACCTCGGTCGCCTCGACCAGGTGCTGGAGATCGACAAGACAAGTCGCGCGGCCCGCATCCAGGCCGGCACCTACGGACCCGCTCTCGAGGACCAGCTGCGTCCACACGGCCTGACGTTGCGGCACTTCCCACAGTCCTTCGAGTACTCCACGCTGGGCGGCTGGCTGGCCACCCGAGCGGGCGGGCACTTCGCGACGCTGTACACCCACATCGACGACCTGACCGAGTCGATGCGCGTCGTCACTCCGGTCGGAGTCAGCGAGTCCAGGCGGCTTCCCGGATCAGGCGCCGGCCCCTCCCCCGACCGGATGATGCTCGGGTCGGAAGGCACCCTCGGGGTCATCACCGAGGCCTGGATGCGCCTGCAGGAGCGGCCGCGCTGGCAGGTCACGGCGTCCATCACGTTCACGACGTACGGCGACGCGGTCGCGGCAACGCGGGCCATCGCGCAGTCCGGGCTCTACCCGACCAACTGCCGGCTGCTGGACCCCGGCGAGGCGTTCGTCAGTGCAGGCACGTCCACGCAGGGCGGCCTGCTCATCCTTGCGTTCGAGTCGGCCGACCACCCGGTGGAGCCGTGGCTCGACAGGGCACTCGAGATCGCCCGTGACCACGGAGGCACCGTCCTCGCCGCTCGGCCAACGGGCGAGTCAGGCGACGATGCAGCAGGTGCCTGGAAGTCGACCTTCGTCCGGATGCCCTACCAACGCGACGCTCTCGCGCGCCGCAGCATGATCGTCGAGACGTTCGAGACGGCCTGCACCTGGGACCGCTTCGAGGAGTTCCATGCAGCGATCACGACTGCAGCACAGAAGGCGATGGCGTCGGTCGGTGCCACCGGCCTCGTGACCTGCCGCTTCACCCACGTCTACCCCGACGGACCCGCGCCCTACTACGGGATCTACGCGTCTGGCCGCTGGGGCAGCACGCTCGCGCAGTGGGATGACATCAAGGCTGCGGTCTCCGAGGCGATCTCCGCGAACGGAGGCACGATCACCCACCACCATGCCGTCGGGCGAGACCACCGGCCCTGGTACGACGTGCAGCGGCCAGATCCTTTTGCCACGGCCCTCCGGGGTGCGAAGGCCGCTCTGGACCCGGCCGGAATCCTCAATCCCGGCGTGCTGATCTGACCAGGTGGCGTGACGACTCCGCCGACAGCGGGCAGGCCAGCAGCGCGACTGCGAGGTCGATCAGCTGACTCACGAACAGGGCGTCGTCCTTGGCCGGGTCCTCGGCGGCCCGGCGCCCCAGCTCGACGCTGACGAAGCGGACGACCACGAAGCGGCGGTGCAGTCGGATCGCGTCGGCATCCAGCATTCCGTCCAGCCGAGCCCGCCAACGGAGGATGCTGCTGCCCTCGGGAAGGTCGTCGGCTCCCATGCGATAGCCGGGCCGGTTGACCAGCTCGGCGGCCAGCCGTAGGTAGCGGCGGCCCGACTCGTCCTGGAGCTTCGCGGCCAGTGGCAGCACGAGGGCTGCAACCAAGCCACGGAGGTCGGGGTCCCCACCTGAGGCAGCCGCGTCGAGCAGTGCGTGCCGGCGCACCTCGACCTCGGACTCGTGGCGGTCGAGGACTGCCTGCACCAGGCCTTCGCGATCGCCGAAGTGGTACTGCAGCGCGCTGGCGTTCAGGACTCCGGAGAGGCGCACGATCTCCCGAGCGCTGACACCTGAGGCCCCGTGCTCGGCGAACAGCTGCTCACCGGCATCGAGCAGCCGGTCCCGTGTGGTGCTCATGACAGAATAATGCACTTGCATTGACACTGAATGCAAGGTTCCGTAGCCTCGACGACCATGAGCACCGAGCTCGACGGCCTCGTCGACCTATCCGCACTCGGCGCCTGGATGGACCGATCCGGCCTCGCCCCAGGTCCCATCGAGGACGTCCAGCGCCTGACCGGCGGCACCCAGAACGTGCTGCTGCGATTCACCCGAGCCGGTACGTCGTACGTGCTCCGTCGTCCGCCACGGCACCTGCGTGCGGTCAGCAACGAGACGCTGTTGCGTGAGGCCAGGATGCTGGGAGCCCTGACGGGACAGGGTGTTCCGGCTCCGGCGCTCATCGCGGCCTGCGAGGACGAGTCCGTGCTGGGGGCGGCGTTCTTCCTGATGGAACCTGTCGAAGGCTTCAACGCTGCGAACGGAATGCCCGAGCTGCACACGAGCGATGCCACCGTCCGGCACCGGATGGGGCTCAGTGCGATCGAGGGCATCGCAGCCGTCGCCGCCTTGGACCACGAGGCGATCGGGCTCGCGGACTTCGGAAAGCCCGAGGGGTTCCTGGAGCGACAGGTCCCTCGCTGGCTGGGCGAGCTCACGTCGTACGCCGACCTCGACGGCTACCAGCCGACCGACTTCCCCGATGTCACACCGATCGCGGAGTGGCTCGAGGCACGCGTGCCGTCGACGTACCAGCCGGGGATCGTGCACGGCGACTTCCACGCCGCCAACCTGTTCTTCGAGCACGAGAGCGGCGAGCTCGCGGCCATCCTCGACTGGGAGATGGCGACGATCGGCGACCCGCTGCTGGACCTCGGCTGGTTCGTCGCGACCTGGCCGTCCGAGAAGAGCCCGGCGTTGAGTGCCGCGGCCGGAGCCCTCGCGGCGGCTGGTGGTCTGGCGACGCGCACCGAGCTGATCGGGCACTACGAGAAGCACTCGAGCCGGGACGTCGCCGAGATCGACTGGTACGCCGTACTCGCCTGCTTCAAGCTCGGCATCGTCCTCGAGGGCAGCTACGCCCGCGCGTGCGCGGGCAAGATGGACAAGGACGTCGGCGGCTTCCTCCATGCCATGGGTCTTGCACTGATCGAGCAGGCCGACCTCTTCATGACCGAAGGAGTGGGCTGACATGGCTGAGCTCGAAGGAAAGGTCGTCGTCGTGACCGGCGGGAGCCGCGGGCTCGGTCGCGAGATGGTCCTCGCGTACGCCGAACGTGGGGCGAGCGTCGTGATTGCCAGCCGCAAGCTCGACGCGTGCGAGGCACTGGCCGACGAGGTGGCGCGGGAGCACGGCGTGAAGGCGTTGCCAGTGGCGTGCAACGTGAGCAGCTGGTCGGACTGCGACGCCCTCATCGAGCGCGTGTACGCCGAGCTGGGTCGCGTCGACATTCTGGTCAACAACGCCGGCCTCTCGCCGCTCTATGCGAGCCTCGACCAGATCGAGGAAGGCCTCTGGGACAAGGTGCAGGCCATCAACCTCAAGGGGCCGTTCCGGCTGTCGGCCGTCATCGGCCAGCGGATGGTCGACGGCGAGGGCGGCGCCATCCTCAACATCTCCTCGGTCGCGTCGATTCGGCCCGACGCCATCTCGCTCCCGTACGCCGCCGCGAAGGCTGGCCTCAACGCGCTGACTGAAGGCTTCGCGCAGGCGTACGCCCCCAAGGTCCGCGTGAACGCGATCCTCTGCGGACCGTTCCTCACCGACATCGCCAAGGCCTGGCCCGACGAGATCCTCGAATTCGTCGAAGGCGAGTTGGCTCTGAAGCGAGCAGGAAGGCCCGACGAGGTCGTCGGCGCTGCGTTGTACCTCACCACCGACGCCTCGAGCTTCACCACCGGGGCGCTCCTACGAGTAGACGGAGGCACCCGATGAGCTGGGACTTCACCACCGAGCCCGAGTTCCAGGCCAAGCTGGACTGGATGCGAGGCTTCGTGCGCGAGGAGCTCTGGCCGCTCGACTCACTGCTCGAAGAGCTGAGCATGGACCAGATCGACGCGGTGCTGAAGCCGCTCAAGGACGAGGTCAAGGCGCAGGGCCTCTGGGCGGCACACCTCCCGCCTGAGCACGGCGGCCAGGGCTACGGCCAGGTCAAGCTCGGCCTGATGCACGAGATCCTGGGTACGTCGGTCCTGGCGCCGGCCGCCTTCGGCTGTGCGGCACCCGACAGCGGCAACAGCGAGATCCTCGCGCTGGCAGGCACGCCGGAGCAGAAGGAGCGCTGGCTGAAGCCGTTGCTCGCGGGCGAGATCCGCTCGGCGTTCTCCATGACCGAGGTGGACACGGCCGGCTCCGACCCGACCTTGCTCGAGACTCGCGCGGTGCAGGACGGCGACTCGTGGGTGATCAACGGACGCAAGTGGTACACCTCCAACGGCTCGGTCGCCGACCTGCTCGTGGTCATGGCCGTGACGGACCGGGATGCCCCCGCGCACCGGCGGGCCACCATGTTCCTGGTACCGGCCGACACGCCTGGCGTGCACATCGTGCGGGACGTCGCGAGCATGGAGGCTCCGCACACCAAGCTCGGCCGCTACGGCAACCACGCGGAGGTCCGCTACGAGGACGTGCGAGTCCCGGCTGACGCAGTGCTCGGCGAGGTCGGCACGGGCTTCCTGATCGCGCAGCACCGCCTCGGCCCCGGCCGCATCCACCACGCGATGCGTTGGCTCGGTCAGGCTCAGCGGGCGTTCGACATGATGTGCGAGCGGGCGACGTACCGCTATGCCCACGGCAGTCTCCTCGGCGACAAGCAGACCGTGCAGAACTGGATCGCCGACTCCGCGGCGGAGATGCACGCGGCTCGGCTGATGACCCTGCACGCCGCGTGGGTGATGGACACCCAGGGCGCGTCGGCTGCCCGGCGCGAGATCGCGATGATCAAGTACTTCGGTGCCAAGGTGCTGCACGACGTCATCGACCGCGCGCTGCAGGCGCACGGCTCGCTCGGCTACTCGTCGGATCTCCCTCTCGAAGGGATGTACCGCTGGGCGCGTGCCGCGCGGATCTACGACGGTCCCGACGAGGTGCACCGGCAGAGCGTCGCGCGGCAGATCCTCAAGGACTACGAGGCACCCGCCAACGGCGTACCGACCGAGAACGTGCCCGCGCGCCAGGAAGCTGCTCGCGAGAAGTTCGCCCAGTTGCTGGAGAAAATGACTGCCGACGACTAGCCCCGCCGTCGTAGGTTGAGGTCGCTGCGACGACCGCAGCACCCATTTCCCGTAGCAACCAGTCGGAGGTGACCAGTGGGAGCAGTACACGTACATGAGTTCATGAGCCTGGACGGGGTGTTCCAGGACCCGAGCTGGACTTTCCCGTTCGGCTTCCACCCCCGGCTCGGCGAGCGGTTGGGCGCGGTGACGGATCGTTGCGAAGGCATCCTGCTGGGTCGCAAGACGTTCGAGATGTTCGCGCCCGCCTGGTCGGGCCGGACGATCGAGGACGACCCGGGTGCACCCTTCTTCAACGACAGCACCAAGCACGTCGTGTCCGGCACGCTGGACGACGCGGAAGCGGTGTGGCGCAACTCGGAGGTCGTCGGCCCGTATGACGCCGAGGTCCTGCGCAAGCTCAAGGACAGCACCGAGCGCGACCTGTACATCAGCGGCAGTGGCCAGCTGGTGCGTGCGATGCTCGCCGACGGGCTGATCGACCACCTGCACCTGATCGTCTACCCGGTGGCACTCGGCACCGGGGACAAGCTCTTCCGCGACGGCTCGCCCGAGGTGACGATGGAGCTCGTCGACAGCGAGGCGTTCGACAACGGCGTGCTGTACCTCGACTACGCCCCGAAGCAGTGACTCACTTACCTGTGAGGTAATCGCGCGGCGGCGCTCGAGCGCCGAGGGTAGGGGCTGTCCTCACCAACAAGAAGGAGAGCCCCCATGTTGTCCCCACGCTTGTCACAGCGTCAGACCCTCCAGCTCGACGCCGTCGCCTCCGGCGGACTCGGCCTCCTGCTCGCCGTACTGGCTCCGCTGGCCGACGACCAGCTCGGCCTGCCGACCGGCCTGTCGATCGGCCTCGGGATCTTCCTGGTGGCCTGGGCGGCCTTCGTCGGCTGGGCCTCGACTCGCGACTCAGCCGCGCTGACGAAGGAGATCGCCCTGCTCAACGTCGGCTGGGTCGTGGCCAGCCTGGTGTTCATCGCCGCACAGGTCGTGGACCTGACCGGTCTCGGCGTCGGCTTCGTAGTCCTCCAGGCACTTGCGGTGACCGGCTTCGTGGTCCTCCAGTGGACCGGAGTCTCGAAGCCGGTCACCGCGTAGCTCAGGGCCGGCCGTGCCCGGAGGGTGCGAGTACGCCGGCGTCGAACGCCTTGAGCACCGACGCCTTGTCGGCCGCGGTGAGATCCCCGGCCGTCACGGCGTCGTCGAGGCGGTCGCTCAGCGCCGTGCGCGCCTCGGCCTCGCGCTCCTCGTGCAGCCCCTCGAGGGCGGCGGCAACATCGGCTTCGTCCAGGTCGAGCGCCTTGGCGAGGGCCGCGGCGAAGGCTGCTCGTCGCTCGTCCATCTCCGCCTCGGTCGGCGGGCTGTCGCGGTCGAAGTCGGGCGGCGTCAGCTCGTCGCGGACCGCTTCGAAGGCCGCGGTGAGCTCGTCCTCGGTGACCCCCAGCGCCTCGGCGAGAGCAGCGCCCTCCGGACCGTGCTCACCATTGGCCTCGTGATGGCCTGGGCCGCCACGGTCGGGATGGGAAGGCGTACTCGACCTGTTGGACGCTGCGTCGCTGTCGGCCGCGGAGGCGAGACCGATGCCTCCGACGGTGAGGCCGGCGGCTGCTACAGCGGCCGCCATGGTGGTGCGCAGGGTGGTGGACTTGTTCATCGTCACTCCTAGATGGGTGGGTTAGACGATGTCCACCGTGCTGCGCGTCGCTGTCAGGTTGCTGTGCGTCTGCTGAGCGAGCGGTGTCTGTTTCGAGCTCACCGCGCCGTGAGGCGAATGACCTGGTCGGCCGCGATCCGGCGGACCTCGTCGGCGTCGGCCCCCGTCGTCTCGGTCATGAACGAACCGAAGATGATCCAACCGAGGACCGTGCTGGCGGCAACCGTGGTCGAGGCGGCGTGCGAGGGGTCGAGCCCTCGCCACAGCGAAGCGAAGAGCTCGGTCGTGACCGCCGTACCAGGCACCGCGACGTCGGGTGCCTCGAGCACGGCGTGCACCAGCGCCCGCCAGAACGACGGGTAGGCGGAGAGCAGCTTGAGCAGCTCCTCGGGTGTGCCCGAGCCCGACGAGCGCCAGTCGCCGACGGCGGCGGCGACCAGGTCGGCCTCGGTGGCGAGCACCTGCTGCAGCACCTCGGCCTTGGTGCCGAAGTGCCGGTGCACCAGCGCGTGGTTGACGTCGGCCCGGGCCGCGATGTCGCGGACCGAGAAGCCGTCGGGGCCGCGCTCGGCGATGAGCCCACGGGCAGCCTCGATCACGGCCTGCCGGATCTCGTCGCGGCCCTGGGGACGACTCGAAGTTTTCATTGACACGAAGTGTAACCACTCGGTTACAGTCTGGTCCATGGTGCGACGGTTGCTGGCTGGTGTCTTGGTTCTCGGTGTGCTCGCCGTCCCTGCGATGAGCAACGCCGAGGACGTGACGCTTCCGCCGATCCCGTCGCTCCCAGGTCTGCCGATCCCCCGGTTGCCGACCGACCTGCTGGTTCCGGCATTCACCGGGGGGCCGGCGACCGCCCAGCCGATCGCCCACCCACCGATCCCGCGCAACCCGTTGCTGGCACCGAACGGTGCGAGCAGCATGCACAACGACAGCTACTCGTCGGACGCCTATGAGGTCAGCGGGCCGCTCGGGCGCGGGCTCAAGGTCACCTCGACGTCGTACGGCGTCCGCGAGTGCGCGACCATTACGTTCGACTCGCGGGGCCGTATCGAGGCCCTCTGCGGTGGGCTCGACGGCTTCATGATGATGCTGATCGACCCGGTCACGCTGAAGCCGCTCACCGAGCTCGCGATGCCCGGCCGCAACCTGCTCTCGCTGTCGAACCCGTTCACCGACATCTGCGGTGGCACCTACTTCTTCCTGACTCACGACGATCGGGCGGTGGCGCTGACCACCGCCAACGAGGTCTGGGAGGTACACCAGGCGGCCGGCCCGAAGCTGGTCAAGGCGGCCTCGTGGTCGCTCGACTCCCAGCTCGCCGACGGTGACTGCCTCACGGCGATCACCGCCGACTGGGCCGGCCGCTTCTGGTGGTTCTCGCAACAGGGCCTGGTCGGCACCCTCGACCCTGCGACTGGTGTCATCCGCAAGATCAACACTGGCGAGGGCAACTACAACTCGGTGTCGGCCGACGAGACCGGCGGTGTGTACGCCGTGACAACCCACGCGCTCTACCGCTTCGACGCGGCCGCGGACGGTACGCCGGTCGTGACCTGGCGCGAGGACTACGACCGCGGTACGGCGACCAAGCCCGGCATGTTGTCGCAGGGCTCCGGCACGTCACCGACGCTCATCGGGGACAAGTGGATCGTGATCGCCGACAACGCCGAGCCGCGGATGAACGTGCTGGCCTACGACCGCCGCGTCGGTGTCGCCCAGCCTGACTCTGGGAGGCTGCACTGCACCGAGCCGGTCTTCGGCGCAGGGGCGAGCGCGACGGAGAACAGCCTCGTTGCGGCAGGAAGCTCGGTGATCGTGGAGAACAACTACGGCTACGCCAACCCGACATCCACCTTGCTCGGCCAGACCACCACTCCCGGTATCGCGCGCGTGATGATCGACGAGGTCGGCTGTCACACCGCGTGGACCAACCAGCTCTCGGCGCCGACGTCGGTTGCCAAGGCGAGTCTGGGCAACGGCCTGGTGTACGCGTACACGAAGCCGGCTCGCAGTGACACCATCGACGCGTGGTACCTCAGCGCGATCGACATCCGCACCGGTCAGACCGCCTGGAGCCGGCTCACGGGCACGGGCATCCAGTGGAACAACCACTACGCGGCGATCTACCTCGGACCGGACGGGTCGGCGTACATCGCCACGCTCGCCGGGCTGGTGCGGGTGCGCGACACCTACTGATCCTGCTGCTGCTGGTCGGCTGCTCGGAGGGGCAGCCGACCACGGCACCGCCACCCACCCCGACGCCCACGGTCTCGGAGTCGCGTACGCCGAAGCCCACACGCACGCCCCGGCCAACGCCCCGACCGGCGCCCCCGGGGCCCGTCGAGGGTGCCGACATCAGCTGGCCTCAGTGCCCGAAGGGCATGGGAATCCCCGAACGGCAAGGCGAGGGTCAGCCGATGCCGCGCCGGACTGCACGCTTCGTCGTGGTGGGCCTCACGAACGGGCCGGCGTTCCATCCGAACCCGTGCATCGACACCCAGCTGGAGTGGATCCGCGACCGGGGCCTCGGTGTCGCGGCGTACGCCGTCGCGAACTACCCGAGTCGCGACCGGCTCAAGGAGTATGGCGACGCTGGTCCCTTCGACGCGTCGACGCGGCTGGGCCGGCTCTCGAACACCGGGTACGCCCAAGCCGAGTTCAACCTCGCGACGATGGCCGGCGTCGACCTTGCCAGCCCGGTGATCTGGGTCGACGTCGAGCCGTACCCGCTCTTCCCCTGGAGCTCCGACGTACGTGCGAACAAGGCTGTGGTCGACGGCATCTTGAGTCGCTATCGCGAGGCCGGGCACATCGTCGGCTTCTACTCCGCGCAGGGGCTGTGGCATGAGGTGCTCGGCGGCACGACGTACGGACTGCCGGAGTGGCGAACTGCCGGGACCCTCGGCCGCACCGACGCGCGAGAGCGCTGCAAGGACGCCTACGCCTTCCAGGGCGGGCCGTCGGTGATCTCGCAGTGGTACATCGACACCCACGACTTCGACATCACCTGCCCAGGCACGAAGCTCGAGGACTGGTTCGCTACGGGATGAGCAGCAGCTTGCCCGTCGTACGCCGACTCTCGAGGTCCTGGTACGCCGTGGTCGCGTCAGCCAGCGGGTAGCGGCCGCCGATCGCGACGGTCAGCGTCCCGTCGGCGACGGCGGCGAAGACCTCCTTCGCTCGCCAGAGCAGCTCGTCACGGTCGCTGATGTAGTCGCCGAGCTTCGGCCGGGTGAGGAACAACGAGCCGCCCTTGTTGAGCCGCTGCGGGTCGAAAGGCGGGACCTGGCCGCTCGCGCCGCCGAAGAGCACCATCGTCCCGCGGACCCGCAGTGAGTCGAGCGATCCGTCGAAGGTGGTGGCGCCTACGCCGTCGTACACCACGTCGACGCCGCGCCCGTCGGTGGCGTCGCGCACGCCCGCGGTGAAGTCCTCGTAACCGAACACGGCCTCGGCCCCGACCTCGGCGGCGATCGCTCTCTTCTCGTCACTGCCGGCCGTTGCGAGCACCCTGCCGCCGAGCGCCGTGATCCAGCGGATCAGGAGCTGCCCCATGCCACCGGCACCCGCGTGCACCAAGGCAGTGTCGCCCGGCTTGATCGGGTACGTCGTGCGGACGAGGTAGTGCGCCGTCATCCCCTGAAGCATCACGGCCGCAGCGGTCTCGAGCTCGACCTCATCAGGGACGGGTACGACGAGCGCCGCCGGGGCGACCATGAAGCCGGCTGCGCTGCCGGCGACCTCCGACCACGCGACCCGGTCGCCCGGCTGCAGGTCGCACTCAGGGCCGACGTCGACAACGGTGCCCGCGCCTTCCATGCAGCCCACAAAAGGTGTGGGGACCGGGTAGATCCCCTCGCGGCGGTACACGTCGATGAAGTTGACCCCCGCGGCGGCAACCTCGATCACTGCTTCGCCGGCCTCGGGCGCAGGAACATCCCAGCTCTCGACCGAGAGGACGTCTGGTCCTCCATTGCGCGGAACGACCAGGGCAGATGTCGTGCGACTCATCTCTCCAGCATGTCAGCCGCACCCAGCGCTGGTCTCAAGGGCGAGGCACTGCCGCGAGAGGCATCTGCCCGAGCCAGGACGGCACCACCTTGCGCACAGCAGCCGGGGCCTCGACCTCGACCTTCCCGGCTCTCAGCGCCTCGCGCCAGGAGACGTCCCCGCGCCAGACCTCGGTCAGTGCCCGCAGGCTCCCGGACACGACCGCGTTCACGTCGTACCCCGGATCGAAGTCGCAGACGTCCATGTCGCCGTGAACGCCGACCAGCCACCAGCGGGAGACCTTCGGTGCGACGTCGCTGAGCTGGAAGGCGACCACGGTGCGCTCCCTCGGCCATTCCTCCACCGGCACCTTGCGCCGCATGTCCCAGAAGAGCAGGTGTGGGTCGAGATCCTGTTGCCCCATGCCGCTGATCCAGCGGATGCCCCAGGCGCCGATGCCCTGCACGACGTCCGCGAGCTCCTTGCCGCTCTCGGTCAGGTGGTAGCCGACCTTGCCGCCGCTCGACGTACGGGTCACGATCCCGTGCCGCTCCAGGGTGCGCAGCCGCTTGGACAGCAGCGCCGGCGACATCTTGGGGACGCCGCGGCGCAGGTCGTTGAACTGGGTGGAGCCTTCGAGCAGCTCACGGACCACCAACATCGTCCAGCGTTCATCGAGGATCTCCATGGCTTTGGCGACCGGGCAGAACTGTCCATACGAAGGCATGAGGCCAGTACAGATGTTGAACTAGTCGAGCGCAACGGCCTGGAGCATGCTGGGTCTACCAAATAGATCCAACTCAATGGGGAGTGGAAAAAAATGACGCAAGTAATCGACGACATCGCCGCCGACCGGGCGCTCAAGACCAAGCACCGCGCGCTCTGGGCTTCCGGCGACTACAACGCGGTTGCCGCCGAAGTGATCCCGCACCTGGGGGCGCGACTGGTGGGGCCCACCGGGATCGGTCCCGGACAGCGGGTGCTCGACGTGGCGGCCGGTTCCGGCAACGCATCGATCCCGGCCGCCCTCGCGGGCGCGACCGTGATCGCCAGCGACCTGACGCCGGAACTGTTCGACCACGGCCGCAGGCTGGCCGAGCTCCGCGGTGCCACGCTCGAGTGGCAGGAAGCGGACGCGGAGGCGTTGCCGTACGGCGACGAGTCGTTCGACACGGTGATCTCGTGCGTGGGGCAGATGTTCGCTCCGCACCACCAGGTCACCGCCGACGAGATCATCAGGGTGACGCGGTCCGGCGGGAAGATCGGGCTGATCAGCTGGACGCCCGGTGGTTTCATCGGCCAGCTCTTCGCCACCATGAAGGCCTACGCTCCGCCGCCGCCGCCCGGTGCGCAGCCCCCTCCGCTGTGGGGCGACGCCGACCACGTGAACGCCCTCTTCGGCGACCGCGTGACCGACGTACAGGCGAAGGTCGAGCAGCTGCCGGTCAGCCGGTTCGCTTCGGCTGAGGAGTTCCGGGACTTCTTCAAGGCGCTCTACGGCCCGACGATCGCGGTGTACAAGAACATCGCGGACGACCCGGCCAAGGTCGCCGAGCTCGACGCCGCACTGGTCCCGCTCGGTGAGCGCTTCGGGATCGGCAGCAACCCGGTGAGCGAGTGGGAGTACCTGCTCTACACCGCAACTCGGGTCTGAGCGCAGCAGCGGCGGTTTCCCATGTGATCGTGGGAAACCGCCGCTCGGCTCGCATGTGTCTACGTGACGCCGAAACTCTTCTTCGCCGGGGTTGCATCCCAGTTGCCTGCGGGGAAGCCTGCGCGAACTCGCAGCGTGTGAAGTCCCTTGGTAAGCCCGCCCGTCGAGACCGAGTACGGCGACGTGCAGCTCTTCCAGGGCTTCTTGTCGACCTTGCACTGGAACACCGAGCCGGGCACGGACGAGGTGAACTTGAACGTTGCGAGCGCGCCCTTGCGCACGTTGCGGGGGCCCTTGGTGATGGTTGTCTGTGGCTTGGCAACGGTGACGTTCTCGCAGCCAGTAACCCGGTCGAGCCCGTCGACCTTCGCGGTGTCCGTGCCGAGCCCGCACTCGACGATGTCGAACCCGCCGTCCTGAGCGTTGATGGTGTCGTTGCCGGAGCCCCCGCGGAGCGTGTCGGACTTCTTGGACCCCGTGATGATGTCGGTGCCGCCGAAGCCTCGGACATCCACGTCGCCGGCGAACGTCAACGCGTTGAGCGTCTGTGTTCCAGCGCTGGGCATGGTGATGATCAGGTGCTCGAACTCCGATAGGTCATAGGTCGCGCTACCTGCGTCGGCCTGGACGACGATCTGAGTCGCGTTGAAGATCATGGTGAAGTCGATAGAACCGATGGCTGAGTTGAAGTCGGCCTCGAAGCTGTCTTCGCCTGTGCCCCCGAACATGCCTCCAGCTGAGACGGAGTCGATGAAACGGTCGTCGCCCGGGCCACCGAACGCGCCGTTGGCCGCGGAGACATCCTGCAAGACGTCGTCTCCGCCTTCGCCCTCCACTTTGCCGCCGAACTGGATGTAGTCGTTACCGGCCCCGCCCTTCACGTTGTCGAAGGCGTCGGAGAGGATCCGGTCGGCCAGGCCCGATCCGATGAGAGAGTCGACCTTGGGGTCGGATACCTCCAGGTCGCCGTAGATGTCGACGGAGGGAATAGAGGTGAAATTCGCCGCAGTGACCCCCGAGAGGTCGACCGAGTCGACTTCATCACCGGGGAAGATGACGATCGTCTTGACGTCCGCGCACGGTGCGTTGGGCGCCGAGATCGGTGTGGTGTTGCCCCCCACACAGGTCATGGCGAGCACGTTGGCCGCATCGTCCCCGCTGATCTGGTA
>DATILB010000433.1:0-10192 GCA_035477015.1 Nocardioidaceae bacterium
GTGGACTCGAACCCTGACGCCATCGCGGTGACCGCACGGCGTCTCGGCACGGATGGGGTCCAGTACGTCGACCAGGACGGGCAGCCGTTGGAGCTAGGAGGCGGGTGACGACTCGGGCATCGGGAGCAGGTTCCTGGTGGACCTGATCTCGAGCTCGTCGAAGCGCTTGACTCGCACCGATGCTCCGCCCGCCTCCAGCTGGGTCGAGAAGCCGTCCTGGAAGTAGACCGCCTTGTCCAGGCCCACCGGCGACCCGATGGCTCGGATGATGAACGGCAGCTTCGTCGGCTTCCCGTCGACCACGACGTCACCGTCGGCACTGGTTGCGAGCCAGCTGCGCACGGTGAACCGGACCCCGTTGATCTCGATCGCCTCGGCGCCGGCGTCAAGCAGCTCGTGAATGCCGGTAAGCAGCACTTCTACACCGGCGCTGCCAGGAGGGCCTTCGACCCGGATCTCGACGCCCGGGCCGACCGCGGGCAGGGTCCCGGCTGTGATGCCGAGCGTCACGGCTCGCGCCTGGAGTGCTTTCCGGCCCGCCTCGCTGGACGCCGTGTCGCCTCGAAGCGCGTCGAGGATCGTCTCCAAGTCCTCCATCTCGGCTTCGATCCGACTCTTGGCGAGCGACTGGCTGTTGATGATCTGGATCAGGTCCTGCTGGGACGCACCCGTGAACGTCGTGTCCTGCCGGTGCTCCTTGACGGCGATCACGCCGGCGAACCCCAGGACGCCGAGCAGCACGGCCGTGACCAGCTGGTTCTTGGACAAGAGCGCCTACTCAGGGACCGGGATCGCGGCGGGACTGCCGTTCCTGAACAAGGTAGCGAGAAGGATCACCACGGGCGTGTCACCGCGGTTCGCGCCGAAGTGAATGACCCCCGGCCGCTCGATGACCCACTCCCCTGCATGCACGCGTCCAGTCTCGCCTCCCGCGATACGGCGTACGAGGTCGGGGTCCTGGTCTGCCGGCCCGCGATAGACCCTGACGACCCCGCTCTCGACCGTGAGGGTCAGCGTGCCCTTCTGCAGGTAGGCGATCTGGAAACCCGGATGACGGTGCAGGGAGAGCGCCGTGTGGGCCGGGATCTTCACGCGCGACAGTCCGAGCGTCCGTCCGGCGGCGCCGGCGGGGCCGACAGCGCCCTGGCGCTCAGCCCTCGTCCTCGAACCGAACGTGCTCGACGCGGAGGTCGGCCCCTTCGATGCCGGTGGTGTGCGCGTGTTCGATCACGGCGCGAACTCCCGCGCGTTCGCTCTTGCGCCCACCCGGGCAGCCGATGAGCAGCCGCTGGTCACCATCGACCGGGTCGGAGACCGCGGGGTAGCCGGCGTGGTGCAGCGCAGTCATCACCACGACGGGGTCTTGTCCATTGGGGATGGCGTAGCACAGCGTCTCGGCGGCGGGGGTGTGGAGCTCGGCGTCGGTCTCCTCGACCTGGCGCATCGCGCTGCGCAGGATGAGCGGCAGTGCGACGAGCAGGACGACGACCCCGGCGACAAGGAACAGAACGATGATCATGGCTCCTCCAAACCTGAGGACCCGGGTCAGACGGCCGAGGTCACGTGATCTTCACGTCCAGTGTCGGCCGGGGTTCGCGCCACCGTCAGGGACAAGAGTCACCGCCGCAAGGCCAGAAGTCATGTGCCAGTGCCCCCGGTGGTGCCCCCGGTGGGACTCGAACCCACACTGAAAGGTTTTTAAGACCTCTTCCTCTGCCATTGGGATACGGGGGCGAACAGCACCCTACGACCCCGGAGCGCGGTCAGACCGACAGCAGCACGCGCAACGCGACGAAGATGCCCACCGCGGCAGAGCCGTAGCAGACCGCGGCAGTGAGGGCCTTCTCCTTGATCTGCAGCCCGTCGTACAGCGTGTAACGGAAGCGGTGCGCAGCGTGGACGAGCATCATCGCGAACATTCCGAACAGCGCGAGCTGGGTCAGCGGGTTGCCGATCACGGAGACCAGGTGCTCGTGGGTCGGCGGGTCGATCCAGCCGAGCGGGATCGCGAAGGCGAACAGCACGACGAGGATGGGCAGGAAGACCGCGGCAATGACACCGCCGCCGCTGAACGTCAGCCACACGAGCGGCTCGATGCGTGGCCTCGTCATCGGGTCACCAGCCAGTACACGAACGCGGAGACGACTACGAGGCCGACGTACTGGGACGCGAGGATGGCGGGTCCGGGCACGCGCCGACCGCCCACCTGGATCACCATCGCCTTCGGCGTGAGCGAGAACCACGTCACCAGGTGGAGCACGAGGAATCCGAACGCGACCACGTTGATCGCCACGACAGCCGGATGGTCGGCACCGTTGAGGAAGTCCTGGTACGCCGCCTCGCCTCTGCTCACCGCCCCGATGAACATCAACAGGTAGAAGACGAACCATGCGACGAAGAAGCTACTCAGCTCGCGCATCACGAAGATGAAGTACGACCGCTTGTGCACCCACCAGAAGGTCGAGATGGGCCGGACGTACTGGCGCTGAGTGGTCATCGGAGCCCCCTCGGCAGCAAGAGCGCCTTGACGTTCTCCTGGGCCGCCTTGAGCTTGTAGCGCTGGATGGCTCCGGCGGGGTCGACGTGCTTGGGGCAGACCTTCGTGCACTCCCCCACGAAGGTGCAGCCCCAAACGCCCTCGTGCTCGATGAGTACGTCGAGCCGCTCGCGGGCACCGTGGTCGCGGGAGTCGAGGTCGTAGCGCTCGGCGAGTGCGATCGCGGCCGGACCGATGAAGGTCGGGTCGAGCCCGTAGACCGGGCAGGCCGAGTAGCAGAGCATGCAGTTGATGCACATGCTGAACTGCTTGTACGCGTCGAGCTCCTCCGGCGTCTGGAGGTACTCGCCGTCGATCTCGGTGACGTCGTCGTCGCGGATGATCCAGGGCTTGACCCTCGGCAACTTCTCCATGAAGTCGCTGATGTCGACGACGAGGTCTCGGATCACCGGGAAGTTCGACAACGGCTCGATCTTGATCGGCCCGGGTGCGTAGTCGCTGAGGAACGTCGCACAGGTCAGCTTCGCGTCGCCGTTCACGTTCATGCCGCAGCTGCCGCAGATCCCCATCCGGCACGACCAGCGGAACGAAAGGGTGGTGTCCACCTCGTTCTTCACATGGTTGAGCCCGTCGAGGACGGTCCACTCCTTGCGCAGCGGTACGTCGTACTCCTGCCACACCGGGCCGGAATCGGTCTCCGGCCGGTACCTCGGCACCCGCAGGCGGATCTTGTCGTCCATGCTCATGACGCGGTCACCTTCCGTAGACCCGCTCGCCCGGCGGCCACTTGGTGATCGTCACGGGAAGCGTGTCGACACTCGGTGACCCGTCCCCGTCGCGCTGCACGAGGTGGTGGATGAGGAAACGCTCGTCGTCGCGGCTGGGGAAGTCGGTCCGCTGGTGCGCTCCGCGCGACTCCTCGCGCTGGAGCCCGGAGGCGAGCATGGTCTCCGCAATGTCCAGCATGTTGGCCAGCTCGAGCGCCGCCGTGAGCTCGGTGTTGAACGACCGGCTGGCATCGGCAACGCCCACCTTGGACATCCGCTCCTGCAGCTCGGCCAGGGTGTCTCCTCCCTTGGCGAGCGAAGGGCCGCTCCGGTAGATGCCGGCGCTGTCCTCCATGGTGGTCTGCATCGCCTCGCGGATGGCCGAGACGCGGTCGGTGCCATCCCGGCCCAGGAGGTCGCGCTCGAGCCTTCGCACCTCGTCCGCCGCCTGTGCGGTGATCGCCGACGGCGGGCCGGACGCGCTCGAGGCGTACTCGGCGGCTGCCCGACCGGAACGTGCGCCGAACACGAGCAGCTCGGGCAACGAGTTGGAGCCGAGCCGGTTGGCCCCGTTGATGCTCACGCAGGCGGTCTCGCCGGCGGCGTACAGGCCCTCTATGGGCGTCGCCCCGTTGATGTCGGTGTGGACGCCGCCCATCATGTAGTGCACTACAGGGCGCACTGGGATGAGCTCCTTCACCGGGTCGATGCGCTCGTACTTCATGCAGAGCTCGCGGACGAACGGGATCCTGCTGTCGATCAGCTTCTCGCCGAGGTGGCGCAGGTCGAGGTGGACGACAGGCCCGTACTCCGATTCGACGGCCCGACCCTTCTCGATCTCGTGGAAGATCGCCTGGGAGACCCGGTCGCGCGGGCCGAGCTCCATGCTCCGCAGCTGAGGCGTAGGGGTCGGCTTGCCCAGGTCGTAGTCCTGGAGGAAGCGGTACCCGTCCTTGTTCAGCAGCCAGCCACCCTCCGCCCGGGCGGCCTCGGTGATCAGGATGCCGGTGAACGGCAGCCCGGTCGGGTGGTACTGCATGAACTCCATGTCCTTCAGTGGCGCGCCGGCTCGGTAGGCGAGCGCCATGCCGTCGCCGGTGTTGATGTTGGCGTTCGTGGTGAACGGGAAGACCTTGCCGCAGCCGCCTGTCGCGAGGATGACCGCCTTCGCCGCGATCGTGTGGATCTTGCCCGTCGAGAGCTCGACGACGACCACGCCGTGGACGCGCCCGTCGTCCACGAGCAGCTTGGTGACGAACCCTTCGTCGTACCGGGTGACGCCGTCGTACTTCAGCGACGTCTGGAAGAGCGCGTGGAGCATGTGGAAGCCGGTCTTGTCGGCGGCGAACCAGGTGCGCATCTTCTTCATGCCACCGAAGGCTCGGACGGCGATCCGACCGTCCGGCTGCCTGCTCCAGGGGCAGCCCCAGTGCTCGAGCTGCAGCAGCTCGCGCGGCGCCTCGTTGACGAACGCCTCGATGACGTCCTGGTCGCCCAGCCAGTCGCTGCCCGAGATGGTGTCGTAGATGTGCTCCTCGATGCTGTCGTCGTCGGCAATCACGCCGGCGGCACCGCCCTCGGCCGAGACCGTGTGGCTGCGCATCGGGTACACCTTGGAGACGATGGCCACGTCCAGCTGCGGGTTCGTCTCGGCGATCTCTATCGCCGCCCGCAGCCCCGCTCCTCCGCCGCCCACGAGCAGTACGTCGTGGGCAGCCGCGAACGCTCCGTCACTCACCTCTCAGCTCCTCGTCGGCAAGCACATGCCCGCGGTGGTCGACCACCAGACGATGCACACTGCCGTCGTGGAACTCCTCCTTGCTGATCTTGCACCCGCAGGAGAACTGCAGCTCCTCGGTGTTGAGGCCCTGGTCGTCCTCGGTGACGTAGGAGTCACCGCCGTGGGTCTTCCCACACGGCGCGAGCCGGGCCTCGAAGCGGCTGATCGTTGCTGTCACGGACACCCTCCATTGACGCAGGGAATCGATCACGGACCGTTCTGGGTCCCAGACTGCCCCTACGACGCCGGGTTGGGAAGAGCGATCCGGGGCCGGTGCTTTTAGGCCCGGGACCCACTACCTTGGATGCCGACGGACTGGAGGCCGCCGAAGATGAGCACGCCCAGAGGGACGACAGTTGAGCGCATCCCGCTCACGGCCTCGGACGGCGTCGGCATCGACGTACGGCGCGTGCACGGTCCCAAGCCCCCGACGAAGGGGCCGGTCCTGCTCGTCCACGGCGTCGGGGTTCGCACCGAGATCTGGCAGCCGCCCACGGCGTACACGCTGGTCGACGCACTCGTCGACGCGGGCTACGACGTCTGGATGGAGACGTGGCGCGCCAGCATGGACGTGCCCCACAACACCTGGACCCTCGACCAAGCGGCCGTGCTCGACCACCCGCTCGCCGTCCGCGCCGTGATCGAGCAGACGGGGGCCGACTCGCTGCAGGCGATCGCACACTGCCAGGGCTCGACCAGCTTCATGATGAGCGCCGTCGCCGGACTGGTTCCGGAGGTACGCACCGTCATCGCCAGCGCGGTCGCGCTGCACCCGGTCGTCTCTCCGGTCGCGGCGCTCAAACTTCGGTACCTGATTCCGTCGGTGTCGCGACTGCTCGGCTACCTCGACCCTCAGTGGGGGGACCAGGGAGCGCCGTGGATCCTGCCGAAGCTGATCACCACGTACGCCAAGCTGTCGCGGCGCCAGTGCGACAACGGCGTCTGCAAGGTCGCGAGCTACATGTTCGGATCCGGCGACCCGACGCTGTGGACCCATGGACGGCTCACGCCTGAGACCCACGAGTGGACGAAGGGGGAGTTCGGGGCAGCGCCGCTGACCTTCTTCAAGCAGATCGGCAAGTGCGTGAAGGCCGGGCATCTCGTGTCTGTCGAGGGTCGGCCCGAGCTACCGGAGAGCTTCGTCGCGCAGGCCCCTCTGACCGACGCGCGGTTCTCCTTCGTGACCGGGAGCCTCAACTCCTGCTTCCTGCCGGAGAGCCAACGACGTACGTTCGAGTACTTCGAGAAACTCTCACCCGGGCGGCACTCGCTGAACATCGTGCCTGGATACGGGCACCTCGACGGCTTCATCGGGCGCGGCGCTGAGACCGACTGGTTCCCGATGCTCATCTCCGAGCTCGAGAAGGCGTCATGAGCCTCTCGATCGACAGGCGCGACGCACCGCCGAGCAACGTCGTCGGCAACTCGATCTCGATCACGCTCTTCACCACGCTCAAGTGGTGGGGCGGCACCTACATGCGCGGTCTGCTGTGGCTCCCCCGCCACGCACGCAAGCTGATGGTCGGCGAGATGGACTCAATGTCCTTCATCTCCTTCGCGAGCTGGACCGTGCTGAACCGCCCGGGCATGCGACGGAGACTCTTCTTCGAGGTCCACTTCAACGGTGGTTGGGAGCAGTACGTCGAAGCGTCCGTCCGCGTGCTTACCCGCGGGATGAAGCTGTTCTGGGGGAGCTCCAAGACCTACCCCGGCCCGCTGCCGGCAGGTCCGTTCCTGGAGTTCTTCCGCAACCACGAGGTGGCCTGCACCCACTACTACTGCGCCTACCCGGAGGCCACCGTGACCGAGGTTCGTCGTGCCATCGAGCTGGAGGGCAAGCTGGACGCCTTCACTGCGGAGGCCCGCAGACTCGGAGACGAGGACTTCGAGTCGCACTGGCGGACCTTCCTGGGCGAGACACAGCAGCTGCTATGACGTCACCCAACGTCGACGGCAGGCACTACCTCCTGATGGTGCTGGCACCGATCCGACCGGGGGAAGCCGAAGGCCTGACCGCCCACTTACGCTCGTTCGAGGCCGTCAGCCCCTTTGCCCGACTCCCACGCACGCACGTGGGGCGCCTCATCGTCATCGCCGAGCGCCTCGGCGCGCCGCAGCTGCTGTTGACCGCTGTCTTCGACGGGGATCCTGGTTCCTACCTCGACGAGCTGACTACCGGGTGGGCCAACGAAGCACCCCGGCTGTGGGGCCGATGCCAGGGCTGTCCGGACTCGCCCTCGCCGGCGGAGCTGCGTCGCTACCTCGAGCACCACCAGCTCGATGCCACGTACTTCTTCTCCGCCTACCGTGACGCCACGGCTGAGCAGGTGCTGCGCGCACTGGACAACAGGGAGCGACTGGTCGCGTTCACCGTGGCGGCGCAGACCCTGGAGCCAGCAGCACGACGCGAGGCGTTCCTTCGGGAGTTCGGATGAAGACGACCCTCGAGCTCACCGACATCCAGGGCGACATCCTGCGGGCGTACGGCAACGCCTACGACTGCACGGCGTACGTGTTCGTCACCTTCTCAGACGCCCCGAGTGGACGCGCGTCGTTGGCACAGCTGCTGCCACGGGTCACGACGGCCACTCCCTGGGCGAGCGCCCGGCCGTCGACCACGACGAACCTTGCGCTGACGGCCTTCGGGCTGGGGGCACTCGGCCTCCCGGCCGCAGCGCTTGCGTCGTTCGCACCGGAGTTCCTCGACGGGATGGCTGTGCGCGCGGACCACCTCGGCGACGTCGGCCCAAGCGGGCCGACGCACTGGCAGGTGGGTGCCGATGAACGTGCGCACGCCCTCATCACGGTCAATGCCCTGGACACCGAGGGCATGGACGCCGAGCTCGCGGACCTGCACCACGTCCTGTCGACGTTCGACGTCCAGGTCGTGTTCCAGCAACGGGCCAACCTGTTGCACGGTGCGCGCGAGCACTTCGGGTTCGGCGACGGCTTCTCCCAGCCAGCCGTGCAGGGCGTGCGCGACGGCAGGCGGGAGGGGGGCGGCGTTCCGCTCAAAGGCGGACACTGGCGCCCAGTGGCCCCGGGCGAGTTCATCCTGGGCTATCCCGACGAGGACACCCGCGTGGATCGGCAGCGTCGCTTGCCCGCGGCACCGACCGCGCCACTCGGTCTCAACGGCACCTACATGGTCTGGCGCAAGCTCTACCAGGACGTCGCGCTCTGGCGACGTACGCTTCGCTCGGCTGCCGAGCACTACCCCGACGGGGACGAGCACACCCTTGCCGCGAAGGCCGTTGGCCGCTGGCCCAACGGCACTCCCCTGGCCACGCATCCCGATGGACCCGACCCTGCCTACGACCCGCACGCGCCTGGAGCGAACGACTTCCGGTACGCCGACGACGCCGACGGGTTCGCCTGCCCGTTGGGGGCGCACGTGCGGCGCTCCAACCCCCGAGATGCCTTGGGGTTCGAGGGCAAGCGGAGCTTCCGCCAGCGGCTGATCCGTCGCGGAATGCCCTACGGCACACCCTTGCCCGAGGGCAGCTATGCGGACGACGGCCTCGATCGCGGGCTCTGCTTCGTGTCCTTCCAGGCGAGCATCGTGCGCCAGTTCGAGGGCATCCAGGTGCCGTGGCTGAACCACGGCAACATCTTCGGGGTCGGGCGCGACACCGACTTTTTGCTCGGGGACGTGACCGGCCAGGGCGGAAAGCTGACGATCCAGGGCCCGGTGCCGTTCTTCCTCAGCCCGCAGCAGGCGTTCGTGCGGACGCGGGGTGGCGCCTACCTGTTCGTGCCTGGCCTGAAGGCCCTCGCAGCCCTCGCCCGTGCTTGACGCAGCCCGGCCTACTCAGGGCAGCTCGGCCAGCTCGCGCTTGAGGATCTTGCCGGTGGGGTTGCGCGGCAGGTCGTCGAGGAAGACGACGTCACGCGGGACCTTGTAGCGCGCGAGGTTCTCCTTGACGAAGTCCTGCAGCGCCTTCTCGGTGACCTTCTTGCCAGGGGCCTTGACGCAGAACGCGCGCAGCCGCTGTCCGAACTCGGGGTCCTCGACGCCGAGCACCGCCACGTCCGCAATGGCCGGGTGGGTGATGAGCAGCTCCTCGACCTCGCGCGGGAAGACGTTCTCGCCACCGGAGACGATCATCTCGTCGTCGCGCCCGTCGATGTAGAGCCGACCCTGGGAGTCGAAGTGGCCCACGTCGCCGGTCGACATGAGGCCGTCGACGATCTCCTTGTGGCCACCGCCGGTGTAGCCCTCGAACTGCATGGTGGCGCCCACGAAGATCCGGCCGGTCTGGCCGGTCGGCAGCTCCCGACCCTTGTCGTCGATGATCTTGATGCGTACGCCGAGCGCCGGCTTGCCGACCGACGTCGGGGCCTCCCGGACGATGTCGGGCGTGGCCAGGGTCGCGACCGATACCTCGGTCGAGCCGTAAAGGTTGTAGACCACGTCGCCGAGGAGCTCCTGGGTCCGCGCCGACACCTCGGCTGGCAGCTGCGACCCGGCGGTGAAGATGCACTTCAGGCTCGACAGGTCGCGCTTGCCGATCTCCTCGTCGCCGAGCGCGACGATGCGCTGCAGCATGATCGGCACCAGGCAGATCGTGGTGGCGCGGTGGGTCTCGATGTCGTCGAGCAGCTGGGCCGCGTCGAACTTGGGCCGCAGCACCAGCTTCGAGCCCAGGGCGAAGTTCAGGAAGGTGATCAGCAGGCCGGTGCCGTGGAAGATCGGTGGCCCGATCACGGTGGCCTCGCCCGCCTTCATCGGCATCCGCTCGAGCACGCTGGCAGGGATCACGAGGCCCTTCGGCTCAGCGCGCGGAGCCCCCTTCGGCGTACCGGTGGTGCCGCTCGTGAGCAGGACGATCTTGCCCGGCCGCTCAGGCTTCGGCGGGTCGGCGGGGCTGCCCTTGGCGAGGAAGGCGTCGAGCTCGTCGTCGGTGCTGCCGTCGACGGAGACGGCGAACTTGCCGAATCGAGGCTCGACCTCCTTGAGGATGTCGGTGAACTCGGCGTCGTGCACGAGGAGATCGACGCCCTCACGCTCGATGACCTCTTGCGCCTGACGAGCGGAGAACCCGGTGTTGAGCCAGAGGTTCTTGAGGCCGGCGCGAGACGCGGCGAAGCAGACGATCATCGGCGAGCGGTGGTTGCGACAGAGCGTCCCCACACTGTCGCCCGGCT
>DATILB010000434.1:0-9221 GCA_035477015.1 Nocardioidaceae bacterium
TGCCTGTGCCGGTGGCGCCGAGCAGCACGATGTCCTGCTCGCCGCCGCCGATGCGCTCGGTGATGTCCTTGATCGCCGTCGGCTGGTCACCCGACGGCGTGTAGTCCGAGATCACCTGGAACGGGGCGATGCGGCGGACGAGATCGGTGACGGGCCTCATGCGTTGGAGCCTAGACGCGCCCACCGACAAGACTCGATAGATTGCCTGTCGTGAGCACGCTGCCTGCGCGGACCCGCCTCCGTCATGCGCTGCGGCGTACCCTCCTGCGCATCTTCGGGCTCCAGGTCCTCGTCGCGGTCATCCTGACCCTCGTCGACTCGTACCGCCGTCGCGGCAAGAAGCCCAAGCCCTTCCCGATCACGCCTCCGAACCAGGTTGACGTGGGCGACGGCACGGTCACGAGCTACACCTACGGCCAGGACCTGTACGACGACATGGTCGCCGCGATCGAAGGCGCCCAGAGCCAGATCCTCTTCGAGACCTACATCTGGAAGGGTGACGAGGTCGGCGAGCGCTTCAAGAGCGCTCTCAGCGACGCGGCCGCGCGGGGCGTGGACGTGTACGCCATCTACGACGGGTTCGCCAACCTCGTGGTCAACCCTCGCTTCAAGAAGTTCGGGCCCCGGATGAAGGTGCTCGAGTACCCGATCTACACGGCAGGATGGCGCTTCTTCGACCTGCGGCGCTACGGCCGCGACCACCGCAAGATCCTCGTCGTCGACGACGAGGTCGGGTTCGTGGGCGGCTACAACATCGGCACGGCCTACGCCACCGAGTGGCGCGACACGCACGTGCGCGTGACCGGCCCCGGCGTGTGGGACCTCAAGCGATCCTTCGCCGACTTCTGGAACCTGCACCGCAAGCCTTCGCACGGCAGCCCCCTCCTGCTGGAGACACCGTCCGACTGGGAGCCGCGGATCCGCGTGCACCGGAACGTCCCGCGGCTGTGGATGTTCCCGATCCGTGCGATGTATCTGGAGGCCATCAACCGGGCGACGCGCAACATCTGGATGACCTCCGCGTACTTCATCCCTGACTCCGACTTCATCGGAGCCCTCCTGGCAGCCGCTCGTCGGGGCGTCGACGTACGCATTCTCGTGCCGGCCACGTCCAACCACGTGGTCGCCGACTGGCTCTCCCGTGGCTACTACGGCGAGCTCCTCGGCGCTGGCGTCCGCATCTTCCGCTTCCAGGACGCCATGGTCCATGCGAAGACGGCGACTATTGACGGCCAGTGGTCGACGGTCGGCACGGCCAACCTCGACCGGATGTCGATGACCGGCAACTACGAGGTCAACGTCGAGTTCATCGACGCTGGTTTCTCCAAGGAGATGGAGAACATCTTCGAGACCGACTCCACCAACTGTGGTGAGCTGACTCTCGACGAGTGGTCCGCCCGAGGCATCCACAAGAAGTTCACCGAGCTCTTCCTCGCACCCCTTCGCCCGCTGCTCTAGTCCAGCTCATATCCACGAACACTGTTGTTCGCTAACATCGGGACATGACCGACATCGCAGACAAGCTGGTCCTGGTCACCGGGGCCGCCAGTGGCATCGGCCGTGCCACCGCTGCGCTCGCGGCCGCGCGGGGCGCGCAGGTCGTGCTCACCGACCTCCAGCCGCTCGACGGCACGGTGGCGCAGATCGAGGCCGCTGGCGGCCGCGTCGCACTGGCCCGGTCCCTCGATGTCACGGACTACGACGCCGTCCTGGCCTTCGCCAAGGAGGTCCACGACGTGCACGGGTCCGTCGACGTGGTCATGAACGTCGCCGGCATCTCGACGTGGGGGACCGTGTCCGCGCTCGAGCACCGACACTGGCGTGACCTGGTCGAGGTCAACCTGATGGGGCCCATCCACGTCATCGAGGCATTCGTCCCGGCGATGGTCGATGCGGGCCGTGGCGGTCACCTGGTGAACGTGTCGTCCGCCGCAGGCCTGATCGGGATGCCGTGGCACGCGGCGTACTCCGCCAGCAAGTTCGGACTGCGAGGCGTCTCGGAGGTGCTGAGGTTCGACCTCAGGAAGCACGACATCCGAGTGAGCCTCGTCTGTCCCGGAGGAGTGGATACCGGCCTCACAGAGACCGTGACGATCGCGGGGGTGAACAAGGCCACGCCCGCCTTCACGAAGGCGCACGCACTCTTCAAACGACGCGCCGTGAGCCCCGAGCGCGCAGCGGCGGCGATCCTTCGCGGGGTCCGTCGCAACCAGTACATGGTCTACACCTCGCCCGACATCTTCGCGGCCTACACGTTGCAACGGCTCTTCCCGCCCGGGTACGTCGCCGCGATGCGCGTGATGAACTGGGGCGCCAACCGGGTGCTCCCCGACGTCGAGAAGGCGCACCGATGACCCCCCGCATCACCTCAGGCGGACTCCGCGAGGTCGGCCCCGTCATCCGCGGTTTCGGCGCCCTGGCCGGACGCGTCATGGGCACCGAGGACCCCCAGGTCTTCCTGGTCCTGGGCCGAACCAAGCGGCTCTTCTGGGGCTGGCTGCTGTTCGCCGGTGGCCTGATGCCGGGCGGCACGCTGCCCCGACGGGAGACCGAGCTCGTGATCCTGCGCGTGGCGGCTCTCACGGGCTGCGACTACGAGCGGTCGCACCACGAGCGCCTCGGCCGGCGCGTCGGCCTGACCAGCGCCGACCTGGCTGCCGTGGTGGCCGGCCCGTCGGACCCGCACTGGTCGGATCGTGAGCGGACCATCCTGGCCGCGGTCGACGAGCTGCACGAGAAGCGCGACCTCAGCGACGCCACCTGGACGGCGCTGCGTGACGAGCTGGACGAGCGACGCACCGTGGAGTTCCTGCTTCTCGTCGGCCACTACGAGATGCTGGCAACTACGCTCATGACACTGCGGGTGGAACCAGACCCGCCTCGCCGGAGGAGGTAGCAGGATGACGCTCTGGGAAGCGACGCCCCTCCCCCGTGGCCGTCACAACCTGGCTCGCGAGGACGTCACGTCCGCGCAGCGCACCCGGATCTTCGACGGGCTCATCCACGCCGTCGCCGAGCGCGGCTACGCCTCCACCCCGGTGGCCGAGATCCTTCGACGCGCGGGGGTGTCCCGCGAGACCTTCTACCAGCAGTTCTCCTCGAAGCAGGACTGCTTCCTCGAGTGCCTCGATGACTCCGTCACGTCGCTCATCGCCCTGCTGGCGGCGGACCGGCCGAACGAGGACGTGACGGCGAAGGAGCGGTTCAACCGGCTCCTGGAGACCTACCTGAGCACGCTGGCCGACGACCCGGACCGCGCGCGCGTCTTCCTGGTCGAGGTGTACGCCGCTGGGCCTGACGCCATCGTGGCGCGCAGTGGAGTCCAGGAGCTGTTCGTCGACGCGATGCTCGCGGAGCTCGGTCCGGTGGACCGATTCGCCTGCGAGTCCCTGGTGGCTGCGATCGCCGGACGGGTGACCATGTTGCTCGCGTCGGACGACCCCGAAGGAATCCGCGAGCTCGGGGCGCCGTACGTCGAGCTGGCCGTAAAGATGGGAATCGTCTAGAGCAGGTCCAAGGCGTCGACCAGCCAGCGGCCGTCATTCCGCACCATCTCGAGCGACACGAACCAGCGCTCCTTGATCGGCAGCCCGGTCGCCTTGCTGATCTCCGAGTCGGCGACCACGATCAGCGTCGCGGAGTCGCCGTCCTCGAGGTGGACCGCGCTCCGCACGATCGTCGCGGTCGACACGGCGCTGGTGGCGCCCGCGATCTCCTTCACGTCCGCGACCGAAGCCTGGAAGGCCTCAGCGAACGCGTCGGTGCCGTCTTGCTCGACCCAGGCGAAGTCCTCGTCGAGGGTCTCGTAGTTGTAGGTCAGCATGTGCGTGACCGCCGCACGTCCTGCGGCTTCGGCCTCCTCGCTGGCGTCGACCAGCCCTTGTCGGTCCTGGAGCTTCAGCCAGACGAGGACCAGCGCGATCAGCAGTGCCGCCACGACGAGGAGCGGCAGCAGGCCGAACCGGCGCCGAGGTTGCTCGGCGCCGGGTTCATCGACCTGATCTGAAGGGCTCTCGCTCATCCTGCGGGTGGGCGGTTGGCCTCACCACGCACGAGTCGGTTCCTCGGCGGGTTCGCGCAGTGACCGTCAGGATCGACCGGATGCGTCGTCGTGTCCGTCGGCGGCCGCTCGACCGCGCCGTACTCGCACTGGTACTCCTGCTGGAAGACCAGCTGCCCGTTGATGGCCCCGTCGTACATCGCCCGGCCGAGAGTCACGATGCCGAGGGGGTACTCCCTCAGAAGCGCTCGCAGGTGGGGGTCGCGGGTGATGAAGACGTCGGTCAGCTTGGTGGCTCGGTCCAGGAACTTCGGCAGCACCTCGTCGATCGCGTCGAGGACCGCGCTGACCTGCTTGAACTGTCCAGGCCCTCGCGCCAGCAGCTCGCGGAGCGTCGGGTCGAAGTCCTTGAGGAAGTCGGCCACCTGCGCGCTTGATACCGCGATGGTCCGGATCTTGCCGGCGTTCTGTGCCCCGAGCTCCAGCAGGATCTCGCTGTTGCGCAGCAAACGCTGGGTCTGCGGCCAGTTCTCGTCCAAGGTCTGGAGAAGCTGGTAGCCCTGGTCGGCCAGCCGGCCGATGTCGTCACCCGTTCCGTTGAGCGCGGCGCCGATGCCATTCAACGCCGTCTTCAGGTCGTCCTGGTCCAGCTGGTCGAGGAGCTTGCTGACGTTGATCACGGTGGACGCGAGGGTCCTTGGCAGGTCGGTGACCGTCGCGGTGACGCGACTGCCGTTCTCGAGGTAGGGCCCTTCCTCTGACGGCGGCTGGAAGTCGAGGTACTGCTCGCCCACCGGGGACAGGCCGCGCACCTTCACGTCGGAGTTCGCCGGGATCTTGATCGGGTTGGTGATCGTGGCAGTCGCCTCGACCGTGCCCTCGTCGTTCAGCCTGATGTCGGTGATCTTGCCGATCTTCATGCCGCGGTACGTGACCGACGACCCCTCGAAGATCGACCCGGTCGACGGCATCTCGACGACGATCTGGTCGGGGCGGTTGAGCAGCGGTGTGTCGAGGGTCTGGGTGATCAGGTACGACACGCTCACCAGGAAGACGGCGATGACACCTACCAGGCTCAGGTAGAGCTTGTTGGTCAGGAGCTTCTTCAGAGTCTTCACTGGGCACCCCCGGCCGTCGTCTTCGGCAGTAGCCCCTCGAGAAGCGAGAGATCAAGACCCTCGAGGATCGGCAGCGGGGGCAGCTGAAGGGCGCCACCAGTGCCGCTGGTGGCAGCAGTGCCGTTCGCCGCGTTTGCTCCGGACCCGGTGGCATTGGCGATGGCGAGATTGCCGAGGTCGGCGCCCACCACGACGGGGCCGTGGTCACCAGGAATGGCTGTCTGGAGAGCGCGAGCACCCTTGGACAGGATCTGGAGCCCGCTCGCGAACCTCCCACGCAGCGAGTAGAAGGCGTCGAGGATTGGGCCGAGCTCGCGAATCGTCATGAGCAGATCCGAACGCGTGGCACGGACCAGACCGTTGGCCGACCGACCGAGCTTGACCAGCTGCTGGAGAAGCGTGGTGACCTCGTCAGTGTTCTCACGCAGCACCTTCGCGGCCGGCGTGATCTCGCGGACCGCTCGGTTGATCACGTCCTGCCGCGCGTTCAGCGCCTGCGAAGCCCCGGCGAGCGCCCGGAGGGCGCCGTCGATGTCGGTCGTCGTGGCGTTGGCCTGCTGCAGGAACGTCGTGGTGCGGTCGAGCAGTCGCCTAAGCGTCGCACCGCGGTCGCCCACGGCCGTCTGGAACTCGTCCGTGATCGTCTTCAGCTGCTCGATGCCACCACCGTTGATGAGCAGCGACGCCGACGCGAGAGCGTCCTCGACGGTCGGTGCCGTCGTGGCCTGGGGCGGAACGATCTTGTCGTCCTGACCCAGCTCCCGGCCGTCCTTGGGCGACTGGATGTCTACGAAGAGCTCGCCGAGCGGCGTGGTGTACCGCAGCCGCGCCGTGGCACCCTCGTGGATGTTGGCGTCGGACTCGACACTCAGCGTTGCGATCGCCCGGAAGTCCTCGGTCTCCACGGACTTGACCTTGCCGACGTCGATGCCGTTGACCTTCACCTTGGCGCCGATGGAGAGGTTCAGGGCGTCTTGGAACTCTGCGGTGATCTGGAAGCTGTCCCCGGGCACGGTGTTGCCGGGCAGCGGAAGGTCACCGGCGTCGGTGCTGCAGCCGGCGAAGGCGCCGGCACCGAGCAAGGACAGGGCGGCGACTGTAGCGCGCGTCTTCATCGTCATGGCTCCTCTACCCACCGAGTCCACCGCCGAGGAGCTGCTCGATCAGATCGACCAGCGGTCCAACGGGATTCGAGCCGATGATGTCGCAGAGGCTCACGGGTAGCTGGTTGCACACCTGCGACAACACTCCTCCGGTCAGGATGTCTCCGAAGGGAGCGCGGATCAGGATGCCTCCCGGAGCCTTGGCAAGCTGCAGGTTCTGCAGGACCAACGGCGCGACCTCGATGAACTCTTCGAGCTGAGGCTTACGTGAGAGCAGGATGTCGGTCACGACAGCGACGTCAGAGACGGCACCCTTCAGCTTGTCCTTGTTGTCCTGGGCGAACTTGGCTACGACCTCGACGGTCCGGCTCAGCTTCACGAGGGCATCGCGGAAGTTGACCCGCTCATCGGCAAGGAGCCGCGTGGTCGCGGCAAGTGAGTCGACGAAGTCCTGGACGACCTGCCGGTTCTGCACCAGGTTCGACGCCAGGGTGTCGAGCGAGTTGAAGGTGCCGACGATGTTCTCGCGCTGCGCCGAGACGCTGTTGACCGCCTCACCGAGGTTCGTGATCGCGCGGTTCATGTCCTCACCGCTCGGACCGAACGTCCGTGCGCTGACGTCGAGGAACCGACGGACCGCGTCGGCGGTGTCCTTGGACCCCGCGATGCCGACACTGAACTCGTTGAGGGCCGTCAGCACCTGGTCGAAGTCGACCGGGGTCTGGGTCCGGTCAACTGGGATGTTCGCGCCGTCGGCGATCTTCGCCCCGTCCGCGTAGGTCGGGGTGATCTCGATGTAGCGATCGGTGGCGACCGAGCGAGACACGATGAGTGCCTGGGCATCCGCCGGGATGCTCACGCCGTCGGCAGTGATCTCGAAGGTGACCTTGCTGCTGTCGCCTTGCGGCTCGATCTTGGTCACCTGTCCGACGCGGACACCCAGGATGCCGACGTCGTTGCCGACGAACAGGCCCGCGGTGTCGGCGAACTCGGCGGTGAGCTCCATCGAGCCACCGCCGATGATGCCGCAGCCGGTGGTGGAACCCGCCACCAGGGCGAGTGCGAGGCCGAGCTTGACGAGTGTGGTCTTCATCAGCAGGTCCCCTGTCCCTTGCAGACCAGCGGGTCCGGAACGGCCGAGTCGGTCGTCGCCGTCACCCATGGGCCACCACCCGTCGCGTTCGCCAGGTAGCGGAACGAGGGTGCCAACAGCTCGAGTGCGTTCCTCAGGGTGGCGTCCTGGCCCTTCAGCATCGTGAGGACCGACCGGACATCGCGCAGCGCGACGTTCAGGTCGTCCTCGGTCGATCCGATGATCGAATTGAGACTGTCCGCGAGCGCCGCGGTCTTGACCAGGAGCGAGTGGATCGCCGCACGCCTGGTCTGGATCTCGTCCAGGACGACCGTGGTGCTCCTCATCAGCTGGACGATGTCCGCAGTGCTGTCGGAGAGCTGCTCGGCGACCGCCCTCGCAGCCTCGAGCAGGTCACCGGCCTGGTTGCTGCGGGTCGCGATGACCTCCGAGACCCGGGCCACTCCTTCGAGCGCAGGCCCGAACTCGTCGGCCCCGGCTTCGATGGTCGTGCTCATCGTGGTCAGCGCCTTGGCGATGAGCTCGGCGTCGATCGACCCGATGGCTTCGGTGCCCTTGTCGATGATGTCCTGGAGGTTGTACGGCACGTTCGTCTGGTCCAGCGGGATCTCGTCGTCCGGGAGCGATCCGGCACCCTGCGGGTCGACGGCGAAGTAGTGGGTGCCGAGCAGCGTCGCCACCTTCACCTCACCCTCGGTGTCCGCACCCAGCTCGATGTCGCTCTTGACGGTGAAGGTGATCAGCACGTCTTGGCCGTTGAGCTCGATGCTCTTCACCTGGCCGACATTGACGCCAGCGATCTGGACGTCCTCGCCCGCGCGAAGGCCGGCCGTGTGCTCGATGTGCGCGGTGTAGTTCTTGACACCGAAGTCGATGGTGCTGACCACAGTGACCAGACCGGCGAAGAGAACACCGATCGCAACGGCGACGAGTCCGACCTTGTAGGGGTCTTGGTTGACGAGCTTCTTCATCCCCCACACACCTTTGAGTAGTCCGCGCTGCCAGGCGGGACGTTCACCGTCGTGTTGGCCACCGTGACCTCGATCCTGCAGACATACACGTTCGCGGCGTTCTTGTACGACGTGATGCGGCCCAGTGCGGCCACCAGCTTCGGGAAGTCCTGGATGGTCATGGCCAGCACATCGAGGTTCGCGGCGAACATGCCCGCGGTCGCCCGGAGCGACCTGATCAGCTGGACCGACGGCACCCTGGCGTCGACCAGGAAGTCGGAGGTCTGGTTGATGAGCGCCGAAATCTGCTCGATGGAGGCACCGATGGTGTCCTTCTGACGGGCGAGCCCGTTCATCAGCTTGGTCAGCTCGTCGACCGTCGTGTTGATGGCATCGCCCTGCCCGTTGAGATTGCGCAGCACCGGGGTGAGGTTCGTGATGACCTCGCCGATGATCGCGTCTCGGTCGGCCAGGAAGTTGGTGAGCTGCGTGGTCTGGGAGAGCAGCTCCTCGACGGTGCCGCCCTCTCCTTGAAGCACCTGGATGACGGTGCGTGACAGCTGGTTGACGTCCTCGGGCTTCAGGACGTCGAACAGCGGCCGGAAGCCGTTCAGCAAGCCGGTCAGGTCGAAGCCCGGGTCCGTGCGGGTGATCGGCACGACCGCGTTCTCGGGCAGCTGAGGACCACGCTTGGGACCCTGCACGAGCGAGAGGTACCGCTGACCGAGCAGGTTCTGGTAGCGCATGACGAGCTCGGTGGTGTCGAGTAGCGGCTGCGACTCGCGCAGGGTGAACTCGACACGGGCCTGTCGGCCTTCGACCTCGATGCTGGTCACCTTGCCGACCTGGACGCCCGAGACGCGGACATTGTCGCCGGCGCGGAGGCCGCTGACGTCGGTGAAGATGGCGCTGTAGTTCAGGAGCTTGCCCGCGACCCGGTCCTGCATCGTGTTGTAG
>DATILB010000435.1:0-13955 GCA_035477015.1 Nocardioidaceae bacterium
CGTCATCGGTTGCTCGTGGTGCGTCGACTTCGGCTACTACGCCGCCCACAGCCGCGGCGAGGACGTCAGCAAGTTCGAGAAGGCGCTCACGTGGCGCGACCACCGAGACTTCTTCACGCCCGTCGAGCAGCGGGTCCTCGAGTTCTCGGAAGCCATGACCGCGACCCCGCCGACGGTCAGCGACGACCTGACCGAGGCGCTCCGCGAGGACCTCGGCGAGAAGGCCTTCATCGAGCTGACCATGATGGTGGCTGTGGAGAACGAGCGCTCGCGCTTCAACAGCGCCCTTGGACTAAAGAGCCAGGGCTTCAAGGACACCTGCGACATCCGATGACTGCCGAGGTCTTCACCGAGCACCGCGGGCTGCTCTTCACCGTCGCCTACGAGCTGCTCGGCAGCGCCGCCGATGCGGAGGACGTCGTCCAGGAGACGTACCTCCGCTGGGCCGACGTCCTCCACGACGAGGTCAGGGACCCGCGCGCCTACCTCGTGCGCATCGTCACCAGGCAGTCGCTCAACCGGATGCGGACGCTGAAGCGCCAACGCGAGTCGTACGTCGGTCCGTGGTTGCCAGAGCCGCTGGTGACCACGGCCGACGTCGCCGATGACGTCGAGCTGGCCGACTCGGTGAGCTTCGCGATGCTCGTCGTGCTCGAGACGCTCACGCCACTGGAGCGTGCAGTCTTCGTGCTGCGAGAGGTCTTCGCGTTCGAGTACGACGAGATCGCCAAGGCCACGGACCGCACCCCTGCCGCCGTACGCCAGCTCCTGTCGCGTGCCCGCAAGCATGTGAAGGAGAAGCGTCCCCGGGTCGAGCGGCCCGACGACTACGAGGACATCGCTGCGAGGTTCTTCGCGGCCGCTGCGACTGGCGAGATCCAGCAGCTGATGGACGTGATGTCTCCTGACGTCGTGCTCCTGACGGACGGAGGCGGCAAGAAGCAGGCCGCACTGAGGCCGATCCATGGGCCGGACAAGGTCATTCGCTGGTTCGAGGGCGTCTCCAAGAAGTCCGGTCCCTTCACCGCCGAGTGGGGTACGGCGAACGGCGCCCCGGCGCTCCTCATGTACATCGACGGCGAGCTCGATGCGCTCGGCAGCGTGACGGTCAGGGACGGGAAGGTCAGCGAGATCTACATCGTGCGCAATCCGGACAAGCTGCGCTCGCTCGGTGAACCAGTGGCGATCCGCAGAACGTGACGCCGTAGGCTGGGACTCGAACGACAGGGGAGCGCCACCGGGCGCTGAGAGTGCGGAAACGGCCGCAGACCCTCGAACCTGATTCCGGTTAGCACCGGCGAAGGAAGTCGAGTCTCTTCCCGCGGCGACGCGGGCCTCCCAGACACATCGGGAGATGCAACATGAAGCGCAGTGCACTCGCGCTCGCGGCGGCACTGGCCCTTGCCGGCTGCTCCACGGACAACGGTTCCGACCAGCCGGCGGCCACCAAGAAGACCGAGGTCGTCATCGCGACCCACGACTCGTGGAACGCGCCCAAGGGGCTGATCAAGAAGTTCGAGAGGGAGTCCGGCTACCAGGTCACGATCCTTCCGAGCGGCGACGCGGGCGAGCTCACCAACAAGCTGGTGCTCACCAAGGGCAGCCCGATCGCCGACGGCGTGTACGGCGTCGACAACACCTTCGCCAGTCGCGCGATCGACGAGAACGTCTTCGCCATCTACCACTCGGGAGTTCTCCCGGAGGGTGAGTTCGACCTGGAGGAGGGCAGCGAGTTCCTCACGCCGGTCGACCAGAGCGACGTCTGCGTCAACATCGATGACGAGTGGTTCGCCCGCGAGAAGCTGGCGCCGCCGGCGACCCTCGAGGACCTCGCCGACCCGAAGTACAAGGACCTCTTCGTCACACCGGGTGCCGCGACGAGCTCGCCCGGTCTCGCGTTCCTGCTGGCCACGATCGGTGAGTACGGCGACCAGTGGTCGGACTACTGGACCCGGCTGATGGACAACGGCGCCAAGCTGGCCGCCGACTGGGAGGACGCCTACTACGTCGACTTCACCCAGGGTGGTGGCGACGGCGCTCGGCCGATCGTTCTGTCGTACGCCTCGTCCCCGCCGTTCACGATCCCCAAGGGCGAGAAGCGGCCGACGACCAGTGCACTGCTCGACACGTGCTTCCGTCAGGTCGAGTACGCCGGCGTGCTGGACGACGCTTCGAATCCCGAGGGTGCCCGTGCGTTCATCGACTTCCTGGTGAGCCGACAGTTCCAGGAGGCCCTCCCCGACAACATGTACGTCTTCCCGGTCGACCCCGAAGCGCAGCTGCCTGAGCTGTGGGCCGCGTGGGCCAAGCCGTCGCCGGAACCGATCGACGTCGACCCAGCGGACATCGCCGAGCACCGCGCGGAGTGGCTCACCGAGTGGAGTGACCTGACCTCGCGATGACGACTCGCGCGAGCCACCGTCTGGGGTTCGCCGCACTGGCGGCGCTGCCCCTGGCGGTGCTCGCGGTCTTCTTCGTCCTGCCGGTCGCGGGCATGATGGCGCGCGGCTTCTGGGCGGATGGTGTGTTCGACCCCGGCGCGGTGCTCGACGTCCTCGCGCGCCGCCGCGTACATCGCGTGCTGTGGTTCACGATCTGGTCAGCGTCGCTCGCCACGGCAGTCACGCTCGTGCTCGGCGTACCGGTCAGCTACGTCCTGTACCGGCTCGACTTCCCGGGGCGACAGGTGCTGCGCGCGATGGTTGCCGTGCCGTTCGTGCTCCCCACCGTCGTCGTGGGCGTGGCGTTTCGAACCCTGCTGGCCGAGTCGGGACCGCTGGGCTCACTCGGCCTGGACGGCACTGCGACCGCGATCATCGCTGCCCTGGTCTTCTTCAACATCTCGGTCGTCGTACGCACGGTCGGTGGGCTGTGGGAGGGCCTCGACCGGCGGCCCGAGGAGGCGGCCGCGGCCCTGGGCGCTACTCCCGTGCAGGTCTTCCGGACCGTCACCCTTCCCGCGCTCCGGCCGGCGATCCTGTCGGCGGCGAGCGTGGTCTTCCTGTTCTGCTCGACCGCCTTCGGTGTCGTGCTGACCCTCGGCGGGCTTCGGTACGCCACGGTCGAGACCGAGATCTACCTGCTCACGACCCAGTTCCTCGACCTCCGCGCAGCCGCTGCCCTCTCGGTGCTGCAGCTCGTCGTGGTGTCGGTGCTGCTGTTCGTCACCAGTCGCAACCGTGGCGTGGGACGCGCCCGACAGGCCGGCAATGCGCGACGGCCGCGGCGACGTGACCTGCCGCTCGTCGCGGTGATGCTCGTCGTTCTCGGCTTCCTCGCCACGCCGATCGTGACCTTGATCGTGCGCTCCTTGAGTGTCGACGGGGGCTGGTCGATCGCGAACTACCGCAACCTCGGGTCGGTCACCGAGGACAGCGCTCTGCTCGTGCCCGTCTCCGAGGCCCTGCTCAACTCACTTCGCGTCGCGGTCGACGCGACGCTCATCTCGGTGGGGCTCGGCCTCGTCGTGTCGGTGATCGTTTCCCGCGTGCCGCGAGGGTCGGGCGAACGCCGGGCGCTCGGCGTCCTGGACGGACTCTTCATGCTGCCGCTCGGAGTCTCCGCGGTGACCGTCGGCTTCGGCTTCCTCATCACGCTCGACCGCCCGCCCCTGGACCTGCGGAGCTCCGCGATCCTGGTTCCGATCGCCCAGGCGATGGTCGCGCTGCCGCTGGTCGTGCGCACGATCGCACCGGTGCTGCGCAGCATCGACGATCGTCAGCGCCAGGCGGCGGCCTCGCTCGGCGCAGGTCCACTGCGCGTCCTCGCCTCGGTCGACGCACCGCTGGTGTGGCGGCCGCTGCTCGCCGGCACGGGTCTGGCGTTCGCGGTGTCCCTCGGCGAGTTCGGGGCGACGAGCTTCCTGTCGCGTCCGGACGCACCGACGTTGCCGGTGGTGATCTTCCACCTCATCGGCCGTCCCGGAGCCGAGAACTTCGGCATGGCCCTGGCCGCATCCGTGGTGCTCGCGGCAGTCACGGTGCTGGTGATGGGTGTCGTGGAGCGACTCCGGGTCGGCTCGATGGGAGCGTTCTGACGTGTTGTCCGTCGAGCGCCTGACCGTGCGCTTCGGGTCCACCGTCGCGGTCGACAACGTATCGCTGTCGCTCGAGTCCGGTCAGATCCTTGCGGTCCTCGGCCCGTCCGGGTGCGGCAAGTCCACCCTGCTGCGTGCCGTGGCCGGCCTTGAGGACGTCGCCTCCGGCACCATTGCGTACGACAGTCGAGACCTCGGCCGCGTGCCCACCCACAAGCGCGGGTTCGCGCTGATGTTTCAGGACGGCCAGCTCTTCGAGCACCACACGGTCGCCGGCAACATCGGCTATCCACTGCGGCTCCGCCGCGAGCCACGAGCGGCGATCGCCGGCCGCGTCGAGGAGCTGCTCGTCCTCGTCGGGCTCGAGGGGTACGCCGACCGCAGGCCTTCGACCCTCTCGGGTGGTGAGCGCCAGCGTGTCGCGCTCGCGCGCGCTCTCGCCGTACGCCCGCGGCTGTTGCTCCTCGACGAGCCGCTCTCCTCGCTCGACCGCACACTGCGAGAGCGCCTGGCCGGCGAGCTGCGCTCCATCCTCGTGGCGGCCGGGACCACCGCCCTGCTGGTGACCCACGACCACGACGAGGCGTTCGCGGTCGCCGACCGGATGGCGTTGATGCGAGCTGGGGGACTCGTCCAGGAGGGCACCCTCGACGAGGTCTGGTCACGTCCCGTCGACGCCGATGCGGCTCAGTTCCTCGGCTACGCGACCGTGCTGGTGGGCGAGCGTGCAGCACTGCTCCTGTCACGCGTCGGTGCGCCTGCCGGGGGTGCGGTGGCACTGCGTCGGTCCGCGCTGCGCGTCCAGCCCGAGGGACCCCTCTCAGGGGTGGTGGTCGAGGCGCGGGTCACCCCAGAGCAGACGCGCCTGGTGGTCGACATCGACGGGTTGGGTCCGCTCGACGCCGTGGCCGACGTACCCTTCGCGGTGCCGGTCGGCGACCGGGTGCACCTGGGGCTCGACCTGACGAGGACAGCTCCACTCCCGTGATCCTGCGCACGTCGGGCGCGGACCAACGCGTTTCGGTTGTAGAGCGCACCATAGACTCGGACGCTGTGAGCAGGCGGGCGTACGGACTCCTCGTGGGAGTGGCGATCGGGATGGGAATCGTCGCGTTCATCACGAGCAAGTCGCTGGACGAGCCGCTCCGCGACCCTGATGGTTTCCTCGGCCCTGCCTGGGTCCGTCTTCCGGCCATGGTGGTCGGCGCCTTCGTCATCGACGTCTTGCCGCGCTCGGTCTGGCGAGCCCGCCGCACCCCCGGGCGGGTCGGCGCCGAAGCACGCGCAATCATCAAGGAGCACTGGACTCCCGAGCGCATGGCCGTCGTTGCCATCGGCCTCACGGCGTTCTACGTGACCTATGTCAGCTACCGGAACCTCAAGAACGGTCTGCTGATCTTCCACCAGGACACCAAGGACACGATGCTGCACGACTGGGACAAGTGGCTGATGTTCGGCAACGAGCCGGCCGTTGTCATGCACAACGTCCTGGGCGAGTCCGTCTCCGCCCATGTGCTCGCTTTCGTCTACCTGCTGTTCCTGCCACTGGCCCCGATGTCGATCGTGGCCTGGCTGGTGTGGTCGCGGAACGTCACGTATGGCTACTGGTACGTCACCGCCAACTGCCTCTGCTGGACCCTCGGCACTGCCAGCTACTACGCGATCCCCTCGCTGGGACCGGCGTTCGAGGCACCCTGGCTCTACCGCGACCTCGACCACACGGGCGTCACCGACCTCATCGACGCCCTTTGGCAGGGCCGCTACAGCCAGTACTGGAACCCCTTCGCCGACGGCGTGCAGTCCGTCGCCGGCTTCGCCTCGCTGCACTGCGCGATCATCCTGTGCATGGCGCTCGTTGCCCACTTCACAGTGCGGCACGCGATCATCCGCTGGTTCTTGTGGATCTTCTACGCCCTGACCTTCGTCTCCACGATCTACTTCGGCTGGCACTACCTGGCCGACAGCATCGTGGGCAGCCTCATCGCGATCATCTCGGTGTATCTCGGCGGTGTGGCCACCGGTCAGGAGTTCGACCGGCACGGCACTGCGTCTCACCCCACGACGTCGACCGCGCAGGTTCCGATCAGTGCCGATGAGGCGCTTTAACGGACCATTTCGGACCGCCAAATCGGAGATTTTGCCCGATTTGAGTCGGAATCACCCGAAAGATTTCACTCAGCCCGTCACAACTGTTGCTGCGCTACTCACCAGTTCTGACCTATGCTTCAGGAAGGAGATCCGGGGGGATCTCCGACGCGGGGTCGGCCAGCGTGCCGGCGGGGTGGAACTACAGAAACGGGGGATCACGTATCCCGGTCCCTCATCAGTAGCTCCCTGAGCTACTTGATGCTGTGGAAGACACCCCAACCCCACGTGTAGGCCTTGTTCCAGCCTCCCAATGGGGCAAGGCCTCAGAGGTCCCGTCGTAGCCTCCCAATACGGCGGGACCTCATCCATTTCTCGGCGCTTCGCGCCTCGCTGGCTTCGCTCCTCCGCCGCATTGGGAGGCATCCCGTTCTCGGTTGCCTGCATTGACAGGCGCCACTTGATGAGTGGTCGCCGTTGCCGCGGTGCGGTCCAGCCCTTCTTCCCATTTTCCTTTTGCGGCTTCGCCGCGGGCTTCGCCAGGTCCTTCGAACCGCAAATCTTCCTGTATTCAGAATTACATCAGTGTAATTTGGGTCAATTGAGGGGGGTGCTGCTGAAGTTTTTCCTGTGAAAGGTGTTCCCAATGGGACTCGTGAGCATTAGCGTGCTTCTTGAGCGTTACTCGGAACGCTGGTCCAGCAAGTGGCTGCGGGTTGATCTCGGGCTGTGGGAGGACCGGCAGCTACTGGGTGGAGCAACGCAGTACGAAACGCAGGAACAACAGCAGGAAAGTGTTGCCAGTCACCGGGGATGGGACTGGGAGCGTGGCGAAAGGAACCTCGGTGCAGCACCCGCTGATCGCAGGACGACTGCGAGCGCGGCGGTGTGCGGCGACAGCCGCGGCGGTGGCGGTGGCGCTCCTGGCGAGCACCGCCCCCGCCGCGCTGGCCGAGAAGGGCGACCCCTCCGACAAAGGGGCCTTCCCGAGCAAGCAGCAGGTCGACGACGCCCGGGCGCGCGTCGCCCGGACGGCGCAGAGCGTGGCCGCGATCAAGGCCGAGCTCGCGCTGGCCAACCAGCGACTCGAGCAGGCGGCGGTCGAGGCCGAGCAGGCGGCCGAGGCCTACAACGGTGCTCTGTGGCGTCTCGAGCAGGCCGCGGCAACTGAGGAGAAGGCGCGCCTCGACGCCGCCAACGCCAGACGTCGTGTCGATGCCCAGCGCGACGGGATCGCCCGTCTGGTCACCCAGACCTACATCTCGGGCGGCAACCTGACCGCCGTTGAAGCCTTCGTTGCCGAAGACGGGCCCGAGGCGATCATGCGGCGCTACCAGGCATACAACGGAGCTTCCACGTCGATGGACGCGGCGTACCAGCGCTTCACCGCCTCTTCACAGCTCGCCGAGGCTTTCGAGCGGCAGGCCGAGGCCGCTCGCGTCGCGCAGGAGCAGGCGGCGCAAGCAGCCGAGTCGGCTCGCGACCGCGCAGCGGCCTCTGCTCAGAGTGCGCAAGCCGTCAGTGACCAGGTCCTCGCTCAGAAGCAGGCTCTCGTCCGCCGGCTCGCCCAGGCTCAGGGCATCTCGGTGAAGCTCGCGCAGCAGCGGCAGGACGCGCTGGCCGCGATCGCCGCCGCCAAGGCAGCAGCCGCTGCGAAGAAGGCAGCCGAGGAGGAGCAGCGCCGCCAGGAGGCTGCAGCGGCGGCCGCAGCCGCAGCCGCAGCCGAGCAGGCCAAGGATGACGACAAGTCGACATCTCCGCCGGCCCCCGCTCCCGACCCACCGGCCCCGAGCGGTGGCGTCGCCGGTGCGATCGCCTTCGCGAAGGCCCAGCTCGGTGAGCCCTACCAGTGGGGCGCCGCGGGTCCCGGCTCGTGGGACTGCTCCGGCCTGATGATGGGCGCATGGGGCTCCGCCGGCGTCTCGCTGCCGCACTACAGCGCAGCCCAGTACGCCGCTGGCACCCCGATCTCGGTCGCTGATCTGCGCCCCGGCGACCTCGTCTTCTGGGGCACCTCTGACGACCCCGGCTCGATCCACCACGTCGCGATGTACATCGGCGACGGGATGATCATTCACGCGCCCCGGACCGGTCGACCGGTGTCGATCGACTCGATGTACTACTGGATCCCGCCGAACTTCTTCGCGAGAGTCTGAGCCCTTCCCGCCGCGGTCGCACTACTGCAACGATGCGAGCATGCCTGCGACGACGCCTGCCGGAATCGACGTACCCGCGCTCACCACGCTCCTCGACGGCAAGTACGCCGTTCTGCGCGAGGTGGTCCGCAAGAACCTGATCGAGCACCAGCAGATCCTCGACGAGGCGGAGACGCTGAGCACGACCGAGTTCCGGGAGCGGGTCAAGGATGTGGTCGTCTCGGTCGCCGAGCAGGGCCAGGGCGGCTACGGGTTCCCGAAGGAGTACGGCGGCGGTGAGGACTACGGCGCCAACGTCGCCGGCTTCGAGACGCTCGCCTTCGGGGACCTCTCGGTGCTGGTGAAGCTCGGCGTGCAGTTCGGTCTCTTCGGCGGCGCCGTCTTCCAGCTCGGCACGAAGCGCCACCACGACCGGTACGTCGCGGATCTCATCCAGGGCAAGCTGATGGGCTCGTTCGCGATGACCGAGACCGGGCACGGTTCCAACGTGCAGGCGATCGGGACCACGGCGTCGTACGACGTCGGCTCGAGTGAGTTCATCATCAACACCCCCGACGACGCGTCCCGCAAGGACTACATCGGCAACGCCGCGATGCATGCGCGCGCTGCCGCGGTGTTCGCCCAGCTGATCGTCGGCGGCGACAACAAGGGCGTGCACGCCCTCTACGTCCCGTTGCGCGACGAGAAGGGGAAGGTCCTGCCGGGGATCCGGATCGAGGACTGCGGCAAGAAGCTCGGCCTCAACGGTGTCGACAACGGTCGCATCTGGTTCGACCACGTGCGGGTGCCGCGCGAGAACCTCCTCAACCGGTACGCCGACGTCACCGAGGCCGGGGAGTACGTCTCGGCGATTGACAACCCCGACCGCCGCTTCTTCACGATGCTCGGCACTCTCGTCCAGGGCCGCGTCTGCGTCGGCGGCGCCGGCATCAACGCGAGCAAGGTCGGACTCACCATCGCCACCCGGTACGCCGACCGCAGGCGCCAGTTCGGCCCGCCCGGTGGCGACGAGATGATCCTGCTCGACTACGGCATGCACCAGCGCCGCCTCATCCCGCTGATCGCCCGGACCTACGCCCTGCATTTCGCCCAGGAGCGCCTCGCTGCCGACATGCACGAGGTGTTCAGCGACCCCGACGGCACTTCCGAGCGGAAGCGAAGGGGCCTTGAGTCGCGTGCGGCTGCCACGAAGGCGCTAGGGACCTGGCACGCCACCTGGGCGATCCAGGAGTGCCGCGAGGCCTGCGGTGGCGCCGGCTACCTCGCCCTCAACAGGTTCGCCGCGCTCAAGGCCGACACCGACGTGTTCACGACGTTCGAGGGCGACAACACGATCCTCCTCCAGCTCGTCGCGAAGGGCCGGCTGACCGACCTCAAGGACGAGTTCGGCTCGCTCGACCAGATCGGCATGGTCCGCTTCGTCGCGCAGCAGGCCGTCGACGTCGTGGTCGAGAAGACCAACATGCTCAAGCTCATCGAGCGGCTGCGTGACGTCGTACCCGGTCGGCAGGATGACGACGACCCCGACGGGCACCTGCTCGACCCGGACTACCACTTGTCGATGTTCCGGTGGCGCGAGGACCACATGACGCAGGGCGCCGCCCGCCGGATCAAGGGCGGCATCGACCGCGGCGGCGACCCGGCGGAGGTGTTCAGCCGGTGCCAGGACCACGTCATCGGGCTGGCCCGTGCGCACGCCGAGCGGCTGGTCCTCGAGGCGTTCCTGACCAAGATCGAGCAGCTGGAGGACGGCCCCAACAAGCTCGCCCTCAACATGCTCTGCGACCTCTACGCGCTGTCCGAGCTCGAGCGCGACCGGGCCTGGTGGATGGAGCACGGCCGGCTCTCGACCGACCGCGCCAAGGCGATCACCCGCATGGTCAACGACCTGTGCCGTTCACTGCGACCGGCTGCCGTAGACCTGGTGAACGCCTTCGGCGTGCCGGAGGAGATGCTCCGGTCGAACGAGATCCTGGGCTGACCGGCCGGCAGCGTGTCGAGAGGCTTCGGGCCGCCCCTCGCGAAGCGAGTCGTTGATGCCCGCCTCCCCCGGAGACACGGTCGGCCAGTAAGAACTAGTGGGCGTGGCCCTCGGCCTTGGCCTTCTCGAAGCGCTCGAAGGACGCCTTGACCTCGGCCTCTGCCTCGGTGCGGCCGACCCAGTTGGCGCCCTCGACGGACTTGCCGGGCTCGAGGTCCTTGTAGACCTCGAAGAAGTGCTGGATCTCGAGCCGGTCGAACTTCGGCACGTGGTTGATGTCGCGGATGTGCTCGAGACGCGGGTCGTGCGTGGGCACGCACAGGACCTTGTCGTCGCCGCCAGCCTCGTCGGTCATGCGGAACATGCCGATCGCGCGGCACTCGATCAGGCAGCCCGGGAACGTCGGGGCCTGCAGGATCACGAGCGCGTCGAGGGGGTCGCCGTCGAGACCGAGAGTGTTCTCGATGTAGCCGTAGTCCTCGGGGTACGCCGTCGAGGTGAAGAGCATCCGGTCGAGGCGGATACGGCCGGTCTCGTGGTCGACCTCGTACTTGTTGCGGGAGCCCTTCGGGATCTCAACCAGGACGTCGAACTCCACTGCTGCCTCCACTCGTCAGGTCTCGCCGGTACCGTCGGTTAGTCTCCCGCACATTCGCGAAAAGTGCCTAAACGAGAGGGGCCGGAAGTGTCCGAAGGTGACGCATCCCACGCCCCCAAGGGCAGGGGTGGCCGGCTCCTTCGGCGTACGACGGGCGGGCTGGTGCTCGCTGTCCTCGTGGCTGCGGGCGCGGCGTACCCACTCGGTCTGGGGGAACGCCTCGGCATCGCTACGGACCCCTCGCCGGAGGCCTCTGCACCAGTCGTCGGGCTCGACCTCCCCACCGCGTCCCCCGCCGCCGCCGTCGCCGACGTCACGGACGCGCTTCCGGCTGACTCCGCGGCTGTGGCGCGCGCACTGCGCCGTCTGGTCCAGCGGGACACGCTCGGAGGGCGGGTCACCGTTGCCGTCTCGGAGGTCGGCTCGAGCCGGACTGTGTACGCCGTGGGCCCCGGGATCGTGACCCCAGCAAGCACCTTGAAGCTGCTGACCTCCACGGCCGCCCTCGCCGCGCTCGGTCCCGACCACCGGTTCAGCACCACCGCAGTCCGGACGGGTCGGGAGGTCGTGCTGGTCGGTGGAGGCGACCCGCTGCTCGCGCGCGTGGCGGGCGCGGACACTGCCTACCCGCGGCCCGCCGACCTCACGACGCTTGCCCGGCGCACGGCCAGCGCGCTGACCGAGGCGGGCGTGTCTCGCGTCCGGCTGGCCTACGACACCTCACTCTTCGAGGGCCCGGCGATCGCGCCGACGTGGGAGCCGGACTACGTGGCAGAGAACGTCGTCAGTCCGATCACCAGCCTTTGGGTCGACGAGGGCCGCGAGCGCGCGGGGTACTCCGCGCGCAGTCCGGACCCGGCTGCTGCCGCAGCACAGTTCTTCGCCGCGGCTCTTCGCAAGTTCGGTACGACGGTCCAGGGCCAGCCGGTTGCGAAGGTGGCAGCCGGTTCGGCGGTCCAGGTCGCGTCCGTCGAGGGCGCCCCTCTCTCCCAGGTGGTGCAGCACGTCCTCGAGCTGAGTGACAACGAGGCCGCCGAGGTGCTCGCTCGGCACGTCGCGATCGCGCGCGGGCGAAAGGCATCCTTCGCCGGAGCCACGACTGCGGTCGAGGAGGTGCTCGGCGAGCTCGGGGTGCGACTCCGGGGTGCCCTGCTGTACGACGGCAGCGGCCTGTCCCGCAAGGACCGGCTGCACTACGGGACGCTCCTCGACGTCCTTCGGGTGGCCGACACGGACGAGGATCTCCGCACCATCCTCACCGGCCTCCCAGTGGCCGGGTTCAGCGGCAGCCTCGCCCTCCGGTTCGAGACCGCACCCCGAGTCGCACTGGGGGAGGTGCGCGCCAAGACCGGCACCCTCACCGGCGTACACGGGCTGGCCGGGACGGTCCGGACCCGCGACGGCGTACTCCTTGCCTTCGTCGCGATAGCGGACCGCGTCCGGGTCTTCGAGACCCTCCAGGCCCGGGCCGACCTGGACGAGATCGCCGGGGCGCTCGCGGCGTGCAGGTGCCGGTTAGGCTCGGGGCCATGACGCAGCGCTCCGGGATGATCGACTGGGACTTCGCCGTGGCCACCGGCTCGCGGCTGGCGGGCCAGGGCCCGGTCGTGAGCCGAGCCGAGGCCGACGAGGTCGTGGCGGAGCTCCGCGAAGGCGCCTACTCGTCGACGCCCCTGGTCCGCGAGTTCACGGGCCTGGTCGCCGAGGAAGGCACCGCCGAGGTCGTGATCGTCGACCGGCAGGGATGGATCCAGGCGAACGCCGACGGCTTCGCACAGATCATCACGCCGCTCATCGACAAGCTCGAGGAGCGCAAGGGCGCACCGAGCGGGCTCGCCAAGGCGATCGGCTCCAAGGTCACCGGGCTGGAGGTGGGCACCCTGTTCGGCTTCCTGGCCGGCAAGGTGCTGGGCCAGTTCGACCCCTTCTACGCTCCGGCGGGCTCGACGGAGGTCGGTCGGCTGCTCCTGGTCGCGCCGAACATCGTGCACACGGAGCGTGAGCTGCACGTCAACCCGTCGGACTTCCGGCTCTGGGTCTGCCTCCACGAGGAGACCCACCGCGTGCAGTTCACCGCGGTGCCGTGGATGCGCGACCACATCCACTCCGAGATCATGAGCATCGTCGACACGGTCGAGACCGACCCCGCCAAGCTGGCGGACCTGCTCGGCGACACGGTCAAAAAGCTCGGCGACGTGCTCCGCGGCAAGGAGGACGCCTCGCTCGTCGAGCTGTTCTCGAGCCCCGCTCAGCTCGAGGTGATCGACCGGATCACTGGAGTGATGTCGCTGCTCGAGGGTCACGCGGACGTCGTCATGGACGACGTCGGGCCCGAGGTGATCACGACCGTCGGCGAGATCCGCGACCGGTTCAACGTGCGCCGCAAGGGAGCCGGCCCCCTCGACCGCTTCCTGCGGAAGATGCTCGGGCTCGACGCGAAGATGGCGCAGTACCGCAATGGGGCGACCTTCGTCCGCGGCGTCATCGACGAGGTCGGCATGGAAGGCTTCAACAAGGTGTGGGTCGAGCCGGCCAACCTCCCGTCGCGCACCGAGATCGCAGACCCCGCCGCCTGGGTGCGCCGGGTCCATGGGTCCTGACCCAGCTGTTGCGGCCGTTCGGCTCGCCGTTCGCCGCTGCCTGTCCGACGAGGCGCGCGTAGTCGTCGCCTGTTCGGGCGGCGCCGACTCGCTGGCACTACTGGCGGCCACGGTCTTCGAGGCTCGGAAGTCGGGGGCGTACGTCGTCGGTGCGACCGTCGACCACGGTCTGCAGGACGGTTCGGCGGCCCACGCGGAGCGGGTGGTGGCGCAGATGGCGGCCCTTGGCGCCCACGAGACTGTGTCCGCACGAGTGTCCGTCGAGTCGTCCGGACAGGGACTTGAGGCGGCGGCTCGCGACGCTCGGTACGCCGTACTCGAGGGGGTCGCCGAGCAGTTCGACGCGGACCTCGTGCTCCTCGGGCACACCCTGGACGACCAGGCCGAGACGGTCCTCATGGGGCTCACCCGAGGCTCCGGCGGACGCTCGATCGGGGGGATGCGCCGGAGCTTCGACCGGTACCGCCGCCCTCTGCTCGACCTCACGAGAGCGCAGACC
>DATILB010000436.1:0-1669 GCA_035477015.1 Nocardioidaceae bacterium
ACCGTGGTGGTTGCCGCCTCCGCCTTCGTCGCCGCTGGCGTCGGCCTGGCAACGCGCGGATCGTCGGATGCGAGCCTGACCGTCGTCGCCCACTTCGACGACGCCAGCCCGCTCCTCGAGGGGAACGACGTCCGCAGCCACGGCGTGAAGGTAGGCACGATCAGCTCGATCGAGATCGACGGGCGCGACGCCCTCGTCACCCTCGAGCTCGACGAGGGGGCGTTGCCCGTCCACGAGGACGCCAAGGTCACCACCCGGCCGGTCAGCCTCCTGGGCGAGCGGTACGTCGAGCTCGACTCGGGGACTCCCGGCGCCGAGGTCATGCGGGACGGCGGTGAGATCGGCGTGGCCAGCACCGGCTCTTCCGTCGGCCTCGACGAGGTGCTCAACACCCTCGACCAACCGACCTCCGCCTCGCTCGGCCTCCTGGTGAACGCGCTCGGGGTCGGTCTGGACAAGAACGGCGCCAACGCCCGCGACGCGATCTCGGCACTGCTGCCGGCACTGACCCGCACGTCCGAGCTGACCAGTGTTCTGCGCGACCAGAACGACACACTCGGCGCGCTCGTCGACAGCCTCGAGCCGGTCGCCGGTGGACTTGCCGCTGACGAGGGGCGCGCGCTCGACGAGCTCGTCGCGTCGAGCCAGCAGATGCTTGCGGCAACGGCCCGCAACGACGTTGCCTTCCGCGCCATGCTGGCGCAGCTGCCGGCGACTATCGCCGCTGCCAGGACCACGCTCGGCAAGCTGGAGGGTGCTGCGAACGCCACCACGCCGACGCTCGCGAAGCTGCGCCCGACGACCCGGACACTCTCCGACCTCTCCCAGGAGCTCGAGGCGTTCGGCGACGCCGCCGACCCCGCCCTGCGCAGTGCGGTGCCCGTGCTCGAGCAGGCTCGGCTGCTGCTGCAGGAGGCTCGGCCCGTGGCTGCGGCACTGCGCGCGGCAGGGCCGGCCCTGCGGTCCTCCTCTACAAGCCTTCAGCCGATCTCGCGCGACCTCGCCGGGCGGTTCACCGCGGTCATGGAGTTCTTCAAGGGCTGGGCGCTCACCACCAACGGCAAGGACGGCCTGTCGCACTACTTCCGAGGTGGGCTCGTGCTCACGCCGTACGCCGCCACCGGGTTGCTGCCCGGCAGCACGCCCAGCGTTCCCGGCGCCAAGCAGGCTCCGACGTCGGGGCTGGGGAACGTGCTCGACGACCTGTTGCCCGAGCTGCCGGGCGGGCTCCTTTCGAGCCTGACGGACTCGGACGGCGGCGTGACCGGACTGAACGTGCTCCAGGAGCTGGACGCGATCCAGTTCCTGCTGGGAGGGAACTGACATGGGTGCACTCGCCCGCCGCGAAGCGGCACGGAAGAAGTCCGTTCGCGCTGGAGTGGCGGCCCTCGTCGCCGTGATCCTTGCGACCGTCTTCGCCGTCACTGCGCAGAACGGACTGCCCGACTACGTGCCCGGCGTCGAGCGGACCACGGTCCGTGCTGCCTTTGTCGACACAGGTGCACTGCGCGCCGGTGACGACGTCCGGATCGCCAACGTGCGAGCCGGCTTCGTCGATTCCATCGACCTGGTCGACGGGACACCCGTAGTGACGATGAAGCTCGACAACGGCGACACGGTGTACGCCGACGCGACCGCACAGATCGCCGCACGCTCGTCGCTCGGCCAG
>DATILB010000437.1:0-4510 GCA_035477015.1 Nocardioidaceae bacterium
GTTGAGCACCCGGTCTGCCGCCTGCTTGAGCAGCACCTTGCCGACGCCGGTGGACCCCGTGAACGAGATCTTGCGGACGCGGTGGTCCTGCAACCACGTGGTGACCACGCTGGCCGCATCCGTGGTGGGTACGACGTTGACGACTCCGTCGGGAACGCCCGCCTGCACGAGCAGGCCCGCGATCGCGAGTGCGGTCAGGGGTGTCTCCGCGGCAGGCTTGAGGACGAGGGTGCAGCCGGCCGCCAGCGCGGGCGCGATCTTGCGAGTGGCCATGGCGGCGGGGAAGTTCCACGGCGTCACCAAAGCGGCAACGCCGACCGGCTTGTGCGTCACGATCGTGCGCGTTCCACCCGCCGGCGAGACGCCGTACTCACCCTCGGTGCGGACCGCCTCCTCGCTGAACCACCGGAAGAACTCGGCCGCGTAGGTCACCTCCGCCCGGGCGTCCGCGTCGGTCTTGCCGTTCTCGCGGGTGATGAGCGGGGCGAGCCGGTCGATGTCGGCGATGATCAGCTCGTACGCGCGACGCAACACCTCGGCGCGCTGACGCGGTGGGGTGGCTGCCCAGGCAGGGAAGGCCCGGGCGGCGGCGTCCACCGCAGCCGTGGCGTCGGCGACCGTCCCGTCTGGCACCTCCGCGATCACCTCGGTGGTGGCGGGATCGTGCACCGCGAAGGTGGCCAGGTCAGTGATGGTCACTGCGCGTCCTTGAAGATCTGCTCGAGGAGGTCGAACGCCTCGGTGAGCAGGTGGTCGGGCATCGAGAGCGGGGGCAGGAAACGGAGCACGTTGCCGTAGGTCCCACAGGTGAGTACGACCACGCCCTGGGCATGTGCGGCTGCTGCGACGCCGCGAGTCAGGTCGGCGTCGGGATCGGTGGTGCCGGGCTTCACCAGCTCGACCGCGACCATCGCGCCGCGTCCACGGACGTCGCCGATGCGCGGGTCGGCTGCCTGCATGCCGGTCAGCCGGTCGAGCACGGTCTTGCCGATCTCGCGCGCGCGGTCCACCAGGCCATCGGCCTCGATCGTCTCGATCACGGCAAGAGCCGCGGCGCAGGCGATCGGGTTGCCGCCGTACGTGCCGCCGAGCCCGCCGACGTGCGGCGCATCCATCATCTCCGCGCGCCCGGTGACGGCAGCGAGCGGCAGTCCGCCGGCGATGCCCTTGGCCGTGACGATGAGGTCGGGTACGACGCCCTCGTGGTCGAGTGCGAACAGCTCGCCGGTGCGCGCGAATCCGGTCTGCACCTCGTCGGCGATGAACACGACGCCGTTGTCGCGGCACCAGGAGGTGAGGGCAGGAAGAAAGCCGTCAGCCGGTACGACGAAGCCACCCTCGCCCTGGATCGGCTCGATCACCACGCAGGCCAGGTTGTCCGCGCCGACCTGCTTCTCGATCACGTCGATCGCACGTCGTGCTGCTTCCTCGCCGCTCAGGCCGCCGTCGCGGAACGGGTAGGACAGTGGTGCTCGGTAGACCTCCGAGGCGAACGGCCCGAAGCCGCTCTTGTAGGGCATGTTCTTCGCCGTCATCGCCATCGTCAGGTTGGTGCGACCGTGGTACGCGTGGTCGAAGACGACGACACTGGGCCGGCGGGTGTGGGAGCGCGCGATCTTGACGGCATTCTCGACTGCCTCGGCGCCCGAGTTGAACAGCGCCGTGCGCTTCTCGTGGCTGCCCGGCGTGAGCCGGTTCAGCGCCTCAGCGACGCGCACGTAGCCGTCGTACGGCGTGATCATGAAGCAGGTGTGCGTGAACGCCTCGACCTGCTCGGCAACGGCAGCCGCAACCCGCGGCGCGCTGTTGCCCACGGTCGTGACGGCGATGCCGGAGCCGAGGTCGATCAGGGAGTTGCCGTCGACATCGACGATGACGCCGCCACCGGCTGCGACCGTGTAGATGGGCAGCGTGGTGCCGATCCCCGCCGCGACTGCTGAGGCTTTGCGGGCGTGGAGCGCGGTCGACTGGGGACCAGGGATGGCTGTGACGAGGCGGCGCTCTTGAGGCAGGCCGGGACCTCCGGCGACGTGGTCGGTCATGCTTGCCACGGTACGACGGGGTGGTGACCTCAGCCATGGCCGCTCTGCACAATCTCGTGACAGTCATTGTGTGAAAATGACCTCATGGTCGATGTCTCCACCCTGCTCGCCCAGAGCGAGCTCGGGCTCCGCGCGCACCACCTGCCTCGCGGCGATGCGGAGATGCGCTGGGTGGCGACCTGTGAGCTCGAGGACCCAGGTCCGTTCCTCGAGGGCGGCGAGCTACTGCTGACCACCGGCCTGGCCACTCATGGCTGGCGGACGCAGTGGTCGGGCTACGTCGCCCGCCTCGTCGACGCCGGGGTGGTGGCTCTTGCACTCGGCGTCGGGCTCACCCACCCGCGGATGCCCGTCGCCCTGATGCGGGCCTGCGAGAAGCACGGGCTCAACCTGGTCGAGGTGCCGCGCGACACCACGTTCGTGGGGGTGAGCCGAGCGGCAGCCCGGTTGATCGAGAAGCGCGACGAGGCCGAGGCCCGGCTCGCGCTCGAGACCCAACGGCAGCTGACCTCCGCAGCGATGCGTGACGACTCCGCCCAGGCCGTGGTCGAACGCCTCGCCGCGCTGCTGGACGGTGCCGCCTTCCTGCTGGCTCCCGACGGCCGGCTGATGCTCGGTCCCGTCGGTCCGCGACATGGCCTCTCCGACGTCGACGCTGCACAGGCCGAGCTGCCGCGCATCCGGCCGCACGGGTTGCGTGCCGCCGCCACCCTCAACGACCAGCAGGGGACGACGTTGCTCGTGCCGGTCGGGCTCCGCGACCGCCCGCTCAGCTACCTCGGCGTGGGCGTCGCAGGCCGGCTGACCGACGTACGACGCAATGCGGTGACCACCGCCGTGGCGCTGCTGGGACTGGTGGGTGCCCAGGAGCAGGACCAGCTCGAGACGCGGCGACGGGTCTGGCGCAAGGTGCACGAACTGCTCGCCCACGGCGACCTGGAGGTGGCGACCCTGCTGGGGGAAGCAATGGGTGCGCCGGCGTTGCCGCGACGCCCTCGCGTACTTCGCGTGGCCGGGCCCGACGACGTGTTGGAGGACGTTCTCTCCGAGCTCGAGGGCGAACCGCTTCTCGCTGCACGGGTGGAGGCCGAGCTCTGGGTCGTCTGCTCACGCGGTCAGAGCAAGTCCCTCATCGAGCGGCTCGCAGACCGTCGTCTTCGCGTCGGTGCCGGCGACAGTCACCTCACTGCCGGGCAGGCGTTATCGCGGGCGACGGACTCGCAGCGAGTCGTGCACTGGGAGCGCGTGGTGCAGGGCAGCGCGGTCGGCCTGCTGGACCCCGAGGTCGCGACGGCGTTCGCCGACTCACTGCTCGCGCCGTTGGACGAACAGCTGAGGGAGACCCTGACCTCGTTCCTTCGCCACCACGGGTCACGGCTGAAGGTCGCCGAGGAGCTCGGCGTGCATCGCAACACCGTCCGCAACCGCATCGAGGCGATCGAGACGGAGCTCGGAAGGTCGCTCGACGACCCGGACACGCGCGCGTCTGCGTGGCTGGCCCTCCAGGCGCGGCTCTAGGAGCGCGCTCCTAGAGCGGCCACACCTTTCGCCAGACCCGGCCCTGCACCGAGGCGAGCTCGGCCCAGCCGAACTCCCGCGAGTCCCGGGAGCCGTCCGGGTTGTCTCCCATGACGAAGAGCTTCCCGGGCGGGACCACCATGGCGGCGGCGCCCAGCTGCTCGCGGCCGGACGCGTCACAACAGTCGCGTACGTCGGTCCAGCGTCCGCGCCATGAGGGCTGAGCGACCTCGACCCACCGACCGACGCCGCCGGATTGGACCTCTACCACCGGCCTTCCTGCGACGATCTTGACCCGGTCGCCTTCGACGGCGATGACCCGCTTCACGATCGTGATCTCGGTCCCGGGCTCGTGAAGGAGTACGACGTCCAGCGGCTCAGCCGACCCGCTCGTGCCGGGGAGCACCAGGATTCGCTCGGCGTCGGCCAGCGTCGGAGACATGCTGCTGCCCTGGACCCGCTTGGCCAGCACCGCAACGGCCGCCGCAGCAACCAGTGCGAGCGCGATCGGGAGCACCAGCAGCGTGGCGGCCACCCGTCGGACTCGCATTGGTATCACCAGGCCTCTAATTTGCGATGTGCCAAGAGTATTTACCACTGTGCTAATAAGCCCTAGCATCGGGCCTGCCTCTTTACCTGGGAAGTCGGCCTGCAAGGGAGAGGTGGCCGGCATCCGCGCACACGGGCGGGGCATCTGCACCTTCACATCGAAGAGAGGGAGTCACATGTCCATGCCTTCAACCCGTGGGGTCACCCGCTGGCGCAGGTCCCTGTTCATCGCCGGGCCGGCCGCACTTGCGGTGTCGGCCATGACGGTCGCGGTGCTCCAAGGGGCGCTCGCGGTCAACTTCGCCGTCACCGACAAGCCACTCGTGGTGACGTCGTCCAAGCCGGTCATCGCGAACGGCGGCATCGCCGCGATCATGTCCAGCGTCAACAACCAGGCGGCG
>DATILB010000438.1:0-4277 GCA_035477015.1 Nocardioidaceae bacterium
CACCTGCCGTGCCACCGATGATCCGCGTCATGACTTGTCCAGGTAGTCGGCGCGCTGCGACTCCTCGAGGGCTGCGATCTTGGCGGCCAGCTCGGGGTGGCCCGCCAAGGTCGGATCGGCAGCCACCAGGGCGGTCGCGGCCTCGCGGGCCTCGAGGATGACGTCCTCGTCGCGTACGACGGAGAGCAGCCGCAGCGAGGACCGCCCCGACTGGGCCGACCCGAGCACGTCGCCCTCCCGGCGCTGCTGGAGGTCGAGCACCGACAGCTTGAACCCGTCGGTCGTGGCCGCGACCGCGTCGAGACGCGCACGGGACGGGGAGTCGACCTCCGCCCCGGTCACGAGCAGGCACAGCCCTTGGTTCTGCCCCCGACCGACGCGACCGCGCAGCTGGTGCAGCTGCGAGACCCCGAAGCGGTCGGCGTCGAGGACCACCATCATCGTGGCGTTGGGCACGTCGACCCCCACCTCGATCACCGTCGTCGACACCAGGACGTCGATCTCTCCGCGCGCGAACGCCTGCATGACCTGGTCCTTCTGGTCTGAGGGCAGGCGACCGTGCAGAGCCTCGACCCGGAGCGGTGCAAGCTCGTTCGCGAGTCGGGGTGCGACCTCGGCGACGGCGGCGACCGGGCGCTTGTCGTCGTCGTCGGCTGGCGCGTCTTCTGCCGAGGCCTTGTCGTCGATGCGCGGGCAGACGACGTACACCTGATGGCCGTTGGCCACCTCCTCGCGTGCTCGGGCCCAGACGCGATCGATCCAGGAGGCCTGGTCGAGAGGCACGACGTTGGTCTGGATGGGCGCACGTCCGGCTGGCAGCTCGGCCAGGGTGGACGTCTCGAGGTCACCGAAGACCGTCATCGCAACGGTCCGCGGGATCGGGGTGGCGGTCATGACCAGGACGTGCGGTGGCGCCTCGCCCTTGGCCGCCAATGCCGCGCGTTGCTCGACTCCGAACCGGTGCTGCTCGTCGACGACGACGAGCCCCAGGTCGGCGAACTGGACCTTCTCCTCGAGCAGGGCGTGGGTTCCGATCACGATGCCGGCTGCCCCGGACGCCGCGTCAAGGAGCGCGCTACGGCGGGCGGCGGCGTTCGAAGACCCGGTCAGCAGGGCCACCTGCGTGCCGTCCTCGGCGCCGCCGAGCATGCCGCCTGCAGCGAGGTCGCCGAGCATCGCGGTGATCGAGCGATGGTGCTGCTGGGCAAGCACCTCGGTCGGTGCGAGCAGTGCCGCCTGACCACCGGAGTCGATCACCCGCAGCATCGCCCGCAACGCCACCACGGTCTTGCCGGAGCCGACCTCACCTTGCAGGAGCCGGTGCATGGGATGTGTGTCGGCGAGGTCGGCCATGAGCTGGTCACAGACCGTCACCTGCCCCGCGGTGAGCACGAAGGGCAGCCGTTGGTCGAACTGGTCGAGCAGGCCGCCGCCCCCGGCTCGCGGCCGCGTCGTCACCGCGTTGAGCTCATGTCTGCGCTGGGCCAGCACGGCCTGGGTCACGAACGCCTCGTCGAACTTCAGCCGCTTGCGGGCCGCACCCACCTGCTGCCAGTCGTCCGGGGCATGGATCCACCGCAAGGCCTGGTGGAGCGGAAGCAGCTCGCGCTCCTTGCGCAGCGCCTCGGGGAGCGGGTCGGGGACATCCCCCACCATCGGCAGCACCAGGGCCAGCGAGTCATCGAGGGTCCACGAGGTCACCTTCGAGCTGGCGGGGTAGATCGGGAGCAGCTGGCTCCGCTCGCTGAGGTCGGTGTCGTTGTAATGGGGGTTGACCAGCTCCCAGGAGCGTTTGAAGGTACTCCACTGGGCCTTCCCGGCGACCATCATCGTGAGGCCCGGGGCCATCTTCTTCGCGCGCCAGTCCGCGATGTGCTTCTTGCGGTCGAAGAACGTCATGACCACCCGGCTCTGGCCGACCCTCGCGACGATCTCGAGGCGGAAGGCCAGGTGGCCTGTGCGGCGGTCCTTGTACGTGTGTGGCGTGGACTCGATGACGCTGGCGACCAGCGTCACGACCTCGCCCTCGGCGAACTCCGAGTCGTCACTGGTCTGGCCGCGATCGACGTAGGTGCGCGGGTAGTGACCGAGCAGGTCCTGGACCGTCTCGTAACCGAAGGCGTCCGTCACCTTCTTCGCGGTGGCTCCCCCGAGGAGCGACCCGAGCTTGCTTGCGACGCTAGCCATCTACTCGACCCCGAAGAGCAACGGGTAGCGCGCCTGACCCCCGTCGTACTCGACGACGTCGACGTGGACATAGCTGCTCTCGACGTACGCCGCACAACGGTCAGCCAGGTCGCGTGCGTCCGCACCCGCGACGATCGTCACCAGCTCACCACCACCACCGATCATCCGGTCGAGGACTCCCGTGGCAACCGCGAACTGGTCTTCTCCGACGATGGCGAAGTCACCCTCGACGATCCCGAGGACGTCACCGGGCTCGCACGGGCCGGCCATCGTCATCGCGGCCTTGTCCGCCACGGTGATCGCGCCCGAGCGCGCATGTCGGGCGGCCGCCGTCATCTCGACGAGGTCCTGCTCGAAGGTTCGGCCGGGCTCGTGGACGGCCAAGGCTGCCAACGCCTGGACCTGCGCGGTGGTCCCGATCATCGAGGCACGCAGACCCAGGCTCTCCTGGGCCCGGTGAGTAGCGGCCTCGGCAGCAGCGGTCGCGCGGCCGTCGTTCGGCATCACCATCACCTCGGCGGCACCCGTGGCCACGACCGCGTCGTAGATCTCCTGCGTCGAGGGGCGCTCCCCCGGCATCGCCATGACGACGGTGGCGCCCGCCGCGCGGAACACCTCGGCGAGACCGGTGCCGTACGCGACCACGACGACCCGCCTGCCGCGACGCTCAGGCTTCGGCTTGCCGATGCCCTTGCCTGCTGCCATGGCTGCGATCTGCTCCGCGAAGTGGGTCACCCGGACCCTGTGCGGGCGGCCAGCCACGATGCCGGCCTCGATGGCCGCGCCGACGTCGTCCACGTGCACGTGGACGTTCCACAGTCCTTCGCCGCCCACGACGACCAGCGAGTCGCCCAGGGGGTGCAGTCGCTGCTTCAGCTCCGGGATGGCGTCGTCGGTGGCGTCCAGGAGGTACATCACTTCGTACGCCGGACCGTCCTCGGTCAGGTCGTCCGCCGGGATCGGCATGGGGAGCGGCCGCCTTACCGCTGCATAGCGGTCGACTGGGCGCTTGCCCGTGAGTGCCGTCTCGATCGCGTCGAGCACGACGCACAGGCCACGCCCTCCAGCATCCACGACCCCGGCATTGCGCAGCACCATCAGCTGCTCGGGAGTCTTGTCCAGGGCGTCGCGTGCGGCGCTCGCAGCGGCACGAAGAACTCGCACCACCGTGGCGTCTGGTCGCTCAGCAGCCACCAGGGCGGCGTCGGACGCGGCTCGCATGACGGTCAGGATGGTGCCCTCGACCGGCTCGCCGACGGCGGCGTACCCGGCCTCGGTCGCCGCGGTCATGGCGGCGGCGAGCTTGACCGGGAAGCGCTCCTCAGACGGCTCCACCAGTCGGCGGACCATGGCTCCGAACAGCTGGGACATGATCACGCCGGAGTTCCCTCGCGCGGCGAACAGCAGGGCCCGGTTGAACGTCGCCACGGCGCGCGGCATCGGAGTCTCGGGGCTCTCCTTCAGGAGCGCCACCAGCTCGGTGTGGGCGCCCTCGAAGGTGAGGAACATGTTCGTGCCCGTGTCGCCGTCCGGCACGGGGAAGACGTTGAGGGCGTCCAGCTCCTCCCTGGCCGAGGAGAGACAGCGGACCACCTCTTCGGACAGCGCGACCAGGAGCGGGGGCGTGAACGACGCGGCGTCGAACTCCATGCGTCGCCCCTTCCGTGGTGCCCGTCACACTGAAGGTAAGAGGGTAGTAGGTGGCGCTCGATTGGCGTGGTCACGGGGCGATCAGATACGCTTGCTCGGTTGCCCATTTGGGCACCCACGATCTGTTCGTCAAGCAATCCAGGAGTGCACGGTGGCTGCCGTCTGTGACATCTGCGCCAAGGGCCCGGGTTTCGGGAACAACCGCCCGTGGTCGCGCAAGATTACGAAGCGTCGCTTCAACCCGAACATCCAGCGCGTCCGCGCGACGGTGAACGGCACCCCGAAGCGCCTCAACGTCTGCACCGGCTGCCTCAAGGCCGGCAAGGTCACCCGCTGACCTGATACCACGAACTGAGCCGCCCTCTGGGCGGCTTTTTTCATGGGCGGTTGACCCCGATATTGGTATGGGTTGGGTGACCTATAGGCCACGCCATCCATAC
>DATILB010000439.1:0-2147 GCA_035477015.1 Nocardioidaceae bacterium
TCGCCGACCCCACTCCGTCGTACGCCGCATCGACCAGGCCGGCGTCGAGGCTGAGCTGCCGGAGCCGCGTGAGCGAGCGGAAGATCGCCATCCGGTGCTTGTCGAAGTCCTCGACGAGCCCGAGCACGGTCTGCCGCTCGCGCTGCAGATAGGTGTCGTAGATGCGACGGTGCTGTGAGGTGAGCTGCACCTCGAGCACCTGCTCCTGCTTGGGTGGCAGGTCGGACGCGACGAGCTCCTTGGTACGTCGAAGCAGGAACGGTCGGATCCTGCGCCGGAAGCGGTCGAGCACCGCGGCGTCGCCCTCCTTCTCGACGGGGTTGGCGACGAGCTCGGCGAAGCGCTGCGGGTAGGGATACAGGCCGGGGGCCACGATGGAGAGCAGCGACCAGAGCTCCATCAGCCGGTTCTCCATCGGAGTGCCGGTCAGCGCGAGCCGGAAGGGCACGTCGAGGCGCCGCACTGCTTGGTAGGTCTTGCCCTCGTGGTTCTTCACCGACTGCGCCTCGTCGAGCACCAGGCCGCCCCACGGCAGCGCGACGTAGTCGGAGGCCTCGAGCCGATACAGCGTGTACGACGTGATGACGATGTCCGCGTCGGCGTGCAGCGCACTGATCGACTCACCGCGCCGTGACGCCGACTCGATCACCGTCCGCACCCGCAGCCCGGAGGTGAAGGTCGCTGCCTCGTGCGCCCACGTCGACACCACACTCGTCGGCGCCACCACCAGGAACGGAGGAGAGCCCGCTGCCCGGGCATGGCTGATCAGCGCGAGCGTCTGCAACGTCTTGCCGAGACCCATGTCGTCGGCCAGGATCCCGCCGAGCTTCGACTCCCAGAGGAACACGAGCCAGCGGAACCCCTCCTCCTGGTAGGGCCGCATCGTGGCAGCAACCCCGGTTGTTGCCACGTCAGGGAGAGTGACCAACCCGCGCAGGGCCTGCGCGGCTCGGACCCACTGCCCCGCCTGGGCGTCGACGATCCCGAGGTCGGCCAGCTCGTCCCAGAGGCCCAGGTCCCCCTTGTGTACGGCGATGCCGTCGCGCGGCTGCTCCTGCAGCTCACCGGCAGCAGCCACCAGCTCCGCGAGCTGTGCAAACTCCGGTCGGTCGAGGCGGAGGTGGATGCCGTTCTTGAGGATGATCCGATCGCGGCCCAACGTGAGCGCCTCGAGCAGCTTCGCAAGGCCGAGGAAATGCCCTTCGATGGAGACGATGACCTCGAGGTCGAGCCAGTCCGGTCGGTCCGCCACCGTCTCGCCGCGCGCCTCGAACCTGATCTCCGGGGCGGTCAACGCCTCGCGGTAGTCCGGGCGGACCCCGATCTCCTCGAGCTCGACGTGACCGTCGGCCACCAGGGACGGCAGGATCTCCGCGAGCCCGATCGCCGCGCTGTCACGGAGGGTCTGCTCGGCCAGCAGCCGACCACCGGCAGACCTCAGCCGGTAGGCCTGCTCGTCGCTGAGCTGCAGGTCGCCGAGCAGCGCCTCCTCGGCCTGCCGGTCGCGCACGCCGCGGAAGCCCCGGGTTTCGTCGAGGCCGTAGCTGCGGTCGTCCAGATTGACGCGGTAGCGGAAGGACCAGGCGACGTGCACCTCGTCGACCGACCGCCACTCGACGGTCAGGCCCAGTCGGGGCAGCGGCCGCGGAGGGACCCGGATCGACTCGTCTGAGGACAGCACCCCCAGGTGTCGCTGCAGCCGAGGCAGGTAGTCCCCCACCAGCTCGTTGCGCGACTCCGACGGAACGACGATCGACTCACGCGTCGCGAGCAGGCGTCGCACCTGGGGCCCCGCCTCTCGCGCCAGCGGTGCCAACGTCACGGCCGGGTCGCCCTCGCCCGACTGGTAGAGCGCGACGCCGTGGCCGGTGGAGCCGAGCACGTCGAGGTCCGCGGCGGCGTACCACTCCGTCTCGTGCAGCACCCCGAGCTCCAGGTGTACGTCGCCCGCGTCGCCGGAGTTGGCGTCGAGCTGCAGCTCCACCGGGTCGGACGCGAGCGCCACCGCCGACAGGCCACTGCCGGCGACGAGCTCGATGCCGGCCTCACGGGCGCGGGCGAGCTGGCTCCACACCAGCGGCCCGAAGGACGACAGCGTGAGCTGCTCCTCGGCGCCGTAGTAGGTCATCCGCGATATCGCGCGGTAG
>DATILB010000440.1:0-2736 GCA_035477015.1 Nocardioidaceae bacterium
TGCGAGCAACACGGAGCCGTCGAGGCGCTCGGCCATCATCACGGTCTCGACCGAGTCCGCGATGACCTCACGGGAGACGAGCGAGAAGTGCATGCCCTCGTGGCCCATCGAGATGCCATCGGACACCGAGATGGTGCCGAACTCCAGGGGGTAGCCGCCGGCCGCATGGACGCCGTTCTTGACGGCCTTCGCCAGCCGGTCGAGCGACAGGTTGCAGGGAGTGATCTCGTTCCAGCTCGAGGCGACGCCGATCTGCGGCTTCGCGAAGTCGTCGTCGCCCATGCCGACGGCACGGAGCATTCCGCGGGCGGCAGCACGCTCGAGACCGTCGGTCACGTCGCGTGAACGGGGCTTGATGTCGGGGGCGTCGCTCATGCCCTGAGCGTAGACGGCGGCTCCACGCCTACGCCGTTCGTCTCGGAGTCCGTCGCGGTAGCGTTTCCCGGTGACGTTGCAGCAGGCGGTGGCCCGCCGACTCGAGTGGCTGCCCGTGGATTGGCGCGTCCGGGTCGCGCTGACCGCCGGACTCGCGATCACCAACTTCGTCGCGCTCGCCTTGGTCTTCCTGCTGCTGGCCCTCCGGCTGGTCCCCGTGCCGCTGGTGGAGGACCCCGGCAACCTGCAGTTCCAGAACTTCATGCTCGCCGTCGTGTACGTCGTGGTCGTCGGCCTCACCGGCATCGCCCTCGCCATCCGGGACATCGAGCCTCTGGTGAAGCTGCTGAGGTCGAAGGACCAGGCCACTGACGACGAACGCGCGAGGGTACTCGACGCTCCACTGCTGCTCTTCATCCGGCAGGCGCTGCTCTGGGCACTGGGCGCCGTCGTCTTCGGCGTCTTCAACGCCACGCACGATGCTGAGCTAGGGCTGTCGGTCGGCCTGGTCGTCGGTCTCGCCGGACTCTCCGTCGCCAGCGTCACCTACCTCACGACCGAACGAGCCTTCCGTCCGCTCGCAGGCATGGTGCTCGAGTCAGGTGGGTTGCCCGAGCGACTCGGCGTACGGAGGGTCTCGACCCGGCTGATCTTCGCGTGGGCCCTCGGCACCGGGATCATCCTCTTCGGCATCGTGGTGATCGGGCTCTCGGCACTGTTGGAGCCCGAGGACACCAGCCCCCGCCGGCTGGCGATCACGATGATCGTCCTCGGCGTCTCGGCCGTGGTGATCGGCGGCTTCACGAACCTGCTGGCCGCCGGGGCCAGCTCGGACCCGATCCGGGCACTTCGCGAGGGCGTCGCCGCGGTGCGCGAGGGCGACCTGGATGCTCACGTCCGGATCTACGACGGCACGGAGATCGGCGTCCTGCAGGCGGGCTTCAACGACATGGTCGCCGGACTCCGGGAGCGCGAGCAGATCCGCGAGCTCTTCGGCCGGCACGTCGGCGACGACGTGGCCCGCCGTGCCCTCGACGGCGGTGTCCACCTGGGCGGCGAGGTTCGCGACGTCGCCGTACTCTTCGTCGACATCGTGGGCTCCACCTCCATCGCCGAGGACCGCCCGCCACACGAGGTCGTCGGCCTGCTCAACAGGTTCTTCGACGTGGTGATCGAGGTCGTGCACCAGTACGACGGCTGGATCAACAAGTTCCAGGGCGACGCGGCGCTGGCCATCTGGGGCGCACCAGCCGCGATCGACGACCGCGACACCCTGGTCCTCGCCGCTGCCCGAGTGATGGCGCGGCGGCTCCGGGACGAGGTCCCCGAGCTCTCGGCCGGCATCGGCGTCTCCGCGGGTCGTGCCGTGGCGGGGAACGTCGGCGCGGCAGAGCGCTACGAGTACACCGTCATCGGCGACCCCGTGAACGAAGCTGCTCGCCTCACCGATATCGCCAAGACCGTTCCAGGCCACTGCGTGGCTAACGCCAAGCTGCTGCTCACCGCAGGCGGCAACGAGGTGCACTGGTGGACCCAGCTCGAGCCCGTCGTCGTACGCGGGCGCAGTGAGCCGACCGAGATCGCGACCCCGCGCCTCGGCGGGGATTGACCCGCGGTTCAGACGGTCGCGGCCTTCACGCAGAGCACGTCGGGCAGGTGCTCGGCCACGACCGACCAGGAGTCGCCCTCGTCGGCACTCGCGAAGACCGTGCCGTCGCGGCTCCCGAAGTACACGCCCACCGGGTCGGCGTCGTCGACACACAGGGCGTCGCGCATCACGCCGCTGAAGAAGCTGCCGTCGGGAAGTCCCTTGCCGAGTGCCTCCCACGTCGTACCGCGGTCCCTCGAGCGGTAGACCCGGCAGTCACCGTCCACCGGGAAGCGACCGTCGGACGCGGCGAGCGGGAAGAGCCAGATCGTCCCGTCGACTCGTGGATGGGCCACGACCGGGAACCCGAAGTCGCTGGGCAGCCCTTCGGCGATCGAGGTCCAACTGTCCCCTGCGTCGTCGCTGCGGTAGACGCCGCCGTGGTTCTGCGCGTAGAGCACGTCGTGCTCGGCCGCGCTGCGGGTGACCTTGTGGACGCATTGGCCGAACTCGGGGTACTGGACGTCGCCGGGCATGAACTCGGCCTTGATGCCCACGTTCGCGGGCGCCCAGGACGTGCCGCCGTCGTAGGTGCGGTAGACGCCGCCGGTCGACATCGCGACCGTGACCCGCTGGGGGTCGGTCGGGTGCGGCAGCACGGTGTGGATGGCCTGTCCACCGAAACCGGCACCCCACTCCTCGCGGTGGGGGTGGTCCCAGAGCGGCCGGACCATCTCGAAGTGCTCGCCGTTATCGGTCGACCTGAACAGGGC
>DATILB010000441.1:0-16508 GCA_035477015.1 Nocardioidaceae bacterium
CGTCGGGGCCGAGGGGCTGGTAGCCATGGCCGGTGATCACGTCCGACGGGCCGAAGGGCTCCCAGGTGAGCAGGTCCGTCGACCGGTAGAGCTGGTTGCCGAACTGGGTGTAGCAGAGATGGAACGCCGCTCGTTCCACCGCGATCACCCAGGCGTCACTCGCGCAGAGGGGCGACGGCGACCAGTCTCCCGTCGCAACATCCCGCACCTCCAGCCTCGCATCGGAGAGTCCCTCGCCGGAGGTCTGCAGTGCCACGGTGTTGCCCAGGACGACGAGGTCACCGTCTGGCGCCTCGACTCGCGCCCAGTCATCCGTGGCGAGCGGGGACCGCCACAGCTGCCCGAGGCCGTCACGGTCGTGGCTCTGCACCCACGCCGCGTCAGCGGTGAACCCGGCTCGGAAGCCGTACATCGACGGCCGCGGACCTTTCGGGCGCTGCCAGGTGACGCCACCGTCGTACGTGGCCCAGAGCTCCTGGCCCCACACGAAGCCGGTGAGGCCATCGGGTCCCATCTCGAACTTGTCGAACTGCTCGTCGAAGAGGTGCAGCTGCGTCCAGGCGTCGTCCTCTCGGACCTGCACGTTGGTGCAGCAGGCCTCGTGCCATGCCAGTCGGAACAGCTTCCCGTTCGCCGCCTCGAGTGCGACGGCACCCGGTCGCGCAGCGGGGATCGCCCCATCGGTCGGCGTCGGAGCGGTGGGAGAGGGCGCCGGATGGGGCGAGCTTCCGTCCGAGCCGGTGAGGGTCGCAGTCACCCCGATGCCCGTCACGACTGCTATTGCGGCCACGGCCACCACTCCCGTCGTACGCCGGGCCCGGCGTCGACGAGCGCCACGGCGTACGTCGGACAGCAGGTCGGGTACGTCGATGTCAGCCCCGAGCGCGTCGCGCAGCCGGTCCTCGATCGTGGTCATGACGGGTCCTCCTCGTCGGCTGGCAAAAGGGTGCGGAGCTTGGCGATCGCGTCGCTGGCCTGGCTCTTGACGGTGCCGAGGGAGCAGCCGAGGACGGCCGCGGTCTCCGCCTCGGTCAGGTCCTCGTAGTACCGGAGCGCGATGACCGCGCGCTGCCGCGGCGGCAGCGTCCTCAGTGCGTCGAACAACGCATGGTCACGGACCTGATCGGTGCCGCCCCGGTCGGGGAGGACGTCGGTCACGCGCTCACGCCGGTGCTTTCGCCAGACCGAGATGCTTCGGTTGACCATGGCACGGCGTACATAGGGCTCGGGATCGCCCTTGATCCGGTTCCACTGGAGCAGGGTGCGCTCGAGGGCGTCCTGGACCAGGTCGGCCGCCGTGTGCTCGTCCGCGGTCAGCGCCCGCCCGAACCTCATCAGGTGCGGCAGCCTGGCGCGGACGTACGCGTCGAAGTCCTGCATGCGCTCCTCGGCGGCCCTGTGAGGTGGTGCCTTGGTCGTCATCGTCGTCCCCCGTCGGTGGTGGCTTCAAGGGGTGTACGCACGAGCAGCCGGAAAGGTTGGTCAGCCGATCTCGGCCCAGGACCGGCCGCCGTCGTCGCTGCGCAGCACCTGCCCGGCCGAGGTGAGCAGGAAGCCAACCTCCGAGTCCACGAAGACCCCGCCTTCGACGGTCACGCCACGCTGCAGCTCGAGTGGGACCTCGACGGGGCCGCGCATGCCCATCAGCCGTACGCCGTCCGACGTCCGGACCAGCGTGGCCTCGTCGGAGATCGGGATGCTGTCTGCAGCGCTGAAGGCGGACCGCCCGACGTCGGTCCAGGCCACGCCGTCGAGGCTCCGCTTGACGAGGAGTCCCGGCTCGCCATCGGCACAGGTGACCCACAGTGCCTCACCTTCGGGCGACTGCCGGGGTGGGAAGGGCGCCACCGCGCACGACGGGACGGGCGTGCCTTTGGCATCCGGCGAAGCGACCGGTGTCAGGGCGACCTCGCTGCGGCCGAACTGCGCGAGCCACATGTCGTCCCCCCTGGGCGCCAGGCTGACTCGGCCGGACAACCGGGAGGGTGCGGTGGCCTCCTCCCAGCTGTCGCTCCCCAGCTCCGAGGTCCACAGGTGCAGCTCCTGGCCTGCCTGCAGGAGCACCCAGGCGTGCGTGCCGGCCACCGCCACGTCGACAGTCGAGTCGCGCAGGTCGATGCCGGGGATCACCCAGCTGCGTCCCTCGTCGTGGGTCGCCTGTAGGTAGTCGCGGCCGAACCAGGCCCAGCCATTCTCGCCGTCGGGGGCCATCAGCAGCTCTGCTGTCGACGCAGGCCGGTCGAAGGTGTGCACGAGCTCCCAGCCGCGGTCCGTGCCGTCCCCGGACCAGAGCTCACTGCACGAGTCGCAGTCGGGGGCGGTGGTCACGGCCCAGACCCGGTCGGGTGAGCTCGCCGTCAGGGCGAACGCCTTCTCGGACAGACCGGTCGCACCCTCGTCCTCCTGTACGACGACGAGCGTGATCAGGGCGGCCGCGATGAGCGTGACGGCGACCGAGATCGAGCCGACCAGGATGGAGCTGCGCTTGCGGAGCCGGTCCGCGTCGCGTCGTACGTCGGTCAGCACCGCACCCTCGTCCACCGGCACCGACTTGTCGAGGGCCGCCTGCACCCTGGCCGGGTCGAGGTCGCTGAGCGCGCGTTGTGCGACTGCGCGTGCTCTCGTCTCCGAGCACTGCGCGAGGTCGGCGGCCTGACCGTCAGTGAGGTGCTCCAGCAGCTGCAGCGCCACGAGGGTCCGCTCCTGGGTGGACATGGCGGCCAGGTCGGCCCAGGTCTCGTCGTCCCGCTCACCTCCCGAGTCGGTCGAGCGAGGCGGCAGCTGGTGATGCTTCACGAGCCGGACCATGTTCCGGCGTACGTCGTCCTCGGCGGTGAACGCGCTCGACGAGTTCCACCCAGCCAGGACGGGAGCCAGCGCCTCCGTCACCAGGTCCGCGGCTGCGTCGTCGTCGGCGGTGAGCGCGCGTCCCAGACGCAGAAGGTGGGGCAGGCGGGCACGCACGAACTCGTCGTACTCGGCCTCGTCGCCCATATCCTTATGGTGCAGCCCGGGATAACCGGATGAAACACGTCGGTCCCCCCGGTTAGGGTCGAAGACGTGTCACAACCCACCCAGGAGTCGTTCGAGCTGAGCCGGGACTCTGCACCGCACGACGGCCCGATGATCAGCGCTCGCGGGCTGCGAAAGTCGTACGGCGACTTCGAGGCCGTCAAGGGCATCGACCTCGACGTGCAGCCGGGGGAGGCCTTCGGGTTCCTCGGCCCCAACGGCGCGGGCAAGTCCTCGACGATGCGCATGGTGGCCGCGGTGTCGCCCCCGAGCGGAGGCTCCCTCCGGATCTTGGGGATGGATCCTGCTAAGGACGGGCCGAAGATCCGCGGACGGCTCGGGGTGTGCCCCCAGGAGGACACCCTCGACAACGAGCTCACGGTCCGGGAGAACCTCCTCGTCTACGGACGCTACTTCGGCATCTCGCGACGCGAGGTGGGGTCGCGGGCGGACGAGCTGCTCCGCTTCCTGCAGCTGACCGACAAGCAGAACGACCAGGTGGACAGCCTCTCCGGCGGCCTGAAGCGCCGGGTCACGATCGCCCGCTCACTGATCAACAACCCTGACGTGCTGCTCCTCGACGAGCCGACCACCGGGCTCGACCCGCAGGCGCGCCACCTCCTCTGGGACAAGCTCTTCCGGCTGAAGCAGCAGGGCGTCACGCTCGTGATCACCACGCACTACATGGACGAAGCGGAGCAGCTCTGCGACCGGCTGGTCGTGATCGACGGCGGCCAGATCGTGGCGGAGGGCTCGCCGCGACAGCTCATCGAGCAGCACTCCACCCGCGAGGTGGCCGAGCTCCGCTTCGGTGTCGGCGAGCACGAGGCCTACGCGCCGCTGCTCGCGGACCTGGGCGAGCGCACCGAGGTGCTCCCCGACCGACTCCTGCTCTACACCGAGGACGGCGAGGCGGCGCTCGCCCAGGTGCACGAGCGCGGACTGGCCCCGACTGCCGTCTTGGTGCGCCGGTCCACGCTCGAGGACGTCTTCCTGAGACTTACGGGAAGGTCGCTGGCCGACTGATGGCGTTGGTTCGAGACAACCCGAGCTCGGTCGACCTGCTGCTGCGTCAGGTCGACTACTGGCGCACGGTCTACCGGCGCACCTGGCGTGGGTCGGTCGTCGCGTCCTTCGTGCAGCCGCTCTTCTACGTCGCGGCCATGGGGGTGCTGCTCGGCGACTACATCGACGACGGCGGCGCCTCGCTCGAGGGAGCACCCAGCTACCTCGCCTACATCGCCCCGGGGCTTCTCGCAGCGCAAGCCATGCAGGTGTCCGCCGCTGAGTGCATGTTCCCGGTGATGTCCGCGATCAGGTGGGTGAAGACCTACCACGGGATGCTCGCCACTCCACTGGACGTGCCCGACATCGTCCGCGCTCACCTGGCCTTCGTGGCGTTCCGGATCGCGATGAGCTGCGCGGTGTTCGGCCTGGTGCTCGCGCCGTTCGACGTCTACGGATCGGTGGCCGGCGCCCTGTGCGCCTACCTCGGCGCAGTCCTCGTCGGCATGGCCTTCGCGACCTGCCTCTACGCGTTCGCCGCCGGGGTGAAGAGCGAGCAGTGGTTCGTCGCCATGATGCGCCTCGGGATCCTGCCGCTCTTCCTGTTCTCCGGGGCCTTCTTCCCGATCTCGAACCTCGCACCCCCGCTCGAGGCGCTGGCGCGGGTGACGCCGCTGTGGCACGGCGTCGACCTGGTCAGGATGTGCACGCTCGGCCAACCCGAGTCGGGTGCGGTGCTCGTGCACCTCACCTATCTCGTGGCCATGGTGGCCGTCGGCTACTGGTGGGCAGTGCGCAGGCTGCGCGCTCGGATGGTGGTCTGATGATTACGCTGGCAGTGAGCCGCGCCCTGGCGTCGCCCGCGACCCGGGGCCCGACCAACGTGCTCTACCGCAACTACCTGGTCTACCGGCGCATCTGGCTGATCATCGCGACCGGCTTCTTCGAGCCGGTGCTCTACCTCTTCTCCATCGGCGTCGGGGTCGGTGCCCTCGTCGAGGGTTTCGAGTTCCACGGCGAGCTGGTCGACTACACCGCCTTCGTCGCCCCGGCGATGCTCGCTGCCTCCGCCATGAACGGCGCCCTCATGGAGGCCACGAACATCTTCTGGAAGTGCAAGTTCGAGAAGGTGTACGACGCGGTGCTGGCCACCCCGATGCGTCCCGTGGACGTCGCTCGCGGGGAGATCGCGTGGGCCGTCCTGCGAGGCAGTGCGTACTCCACCGTCTTCCTCGCGATCATGGCCGCGATGGGCCTGGTGTCGTCGTGGTGGGCCGTCCTCGCCCTGCCCGCCGCCGTGCTGATGGGGTTCGCCTTCGCTGCGGTCGGCATGGTGGCTGCGACGCTGATGCGGACCTGGCAGGACATGGAGTACATCACCGTCGCGATGATGCCGATGCTGCTCTTCTCGGCGACGTTCTACCCGATCACCGCGTACGACGGCTGGCTGCGCTGGATCGTCGAGCTGACTCCGCTGTACCGGGGGGTCGTCCTCATCCGCGAGCTGACGCTGGGCTCGGTGACCATCGACTCCTTATGGTCCGTGCTCTACCTGCTGGCGATGGGCCTCATCGGCCTGTCGATCGCGTCGCGGCGGCTCGGCAAGTTGCTGCTGACCTGACACGGAAGGGCCCTAGGGTCACTCCATGGGCAAAGCGCGAGCGTGGCATCTGCTGACCGGCCTCGTGGCCGCGTTCGCAGTGGTCTTCCAGCTGGTGCTGGTGTGGCAGGGTCACGCGGTCCTCGACGAGGTCGACCCACCTGACCTCAACACCAGGCTGGTGCGGTTCATCAGCTACTTCACGATCCTGTCCAACATCCTGGTGGCGCTGACCTCGCTGGCGATCGCTGCGGGCAAGGGCAACCAGCGGCTGTGGAACGTGCTCAGGCTGGATGCGCTGATCGGCATCGCAGTCACCGGCATCGTGCACTGGTTCTTCCTGCGCCCCCTGCTGGACCTGCACGGCAACGACTACTGGGCCGACAAGCTGCTGCATGTCATCGTGCCGCTGCTCGCGGTGATCGGCTGGTCGGTATTCGGGCCACGCGGTCGCGTCAGCCGAGCTGACCTCGCGCCGGCTGCGATCTTCCCTGGCCTGTACATGGCCTACACGCTGATCCGCGGTGAGCTCGTCGAGTGGTACCCGTACCCCTTCACCGACGTCAACGAGCACGGCTACGGCGCCGTGCTCGCCAACGGAGTCGGCGTGGTGGTGCTGTTCGTCGTCCTCGCGCTCGGGGCGGTCTGGCTCGACGAACGGCTGCCGGGGGAGAGGGACTGACGTGTTCTCCGAGATCGACCACCTCGCGCTGAGCCGGGCGCTCGACGACGACGTCATCGAGCTCATGCAGGCCGACCTGATGGCGCGCGCCGGCGAGGTCGAGGGCCTCGTCGCGGCGTACTGCACGCAGCCCGCGCGGGATCAGCTCGTGCTCGTCCTGCTCACGCACACCGCCGAAGAGATGAAGGCCGTGCACGAGATCGTGTCGCCCTGGATCGCCGAGCACCTGGCGCCGTACCTCGCGAGCCAGGACCGCAAGCCCGGGCCCGTGATCGCTCACTCGTGACGTAGGCGCTGGTAGAAGGCCGTGTCGATCCAGCGGCCGAACTTGTGGCCGACCTCGCGGAGCACCCCGGCCTCGACGAACCCGAACTCCAGGTGGAGTCCGACCGACGCGTCGTTGGGCAGCGCGATGACGGCGACCGAGGTGTGCACCCCTTCGGAGTCGAGACGATCGAAGAGCGCCTGGTAGAGCCCGCGCCCGACGCCCTTCCCCACGGCCTCGGGGGCCAGGTAGATCGTGGTCTCGACCGTGCCGTCGTACGCCGGTCGGGCGCGGTACGTCGAGGCGTATGCGAAGCCGATGACGCCGGGGTCGTCGTCTGCGATGTACATCCGGTCCAGCTTCTCGTCCCAGCTGCCCAGCGGTGGAGGTGCGGTGTCGAACGTCGCGATGCTGCTCGCGACGTACTCGTCGTAGATGGCCTTCACCGAGTAGACGTCGAAGGCGGCGGCAGGGCGGATGGCAGCCATGCAAGCAATCCTGACAGTTAATCGGGGTGTGCCGACGACCGCGGTTGGGCGAGGATGGTGGCATGACGATCGAGCCCGACACCAAGGACTGGACCTGGGTGCTGAACGAGCGCTGCCCCGAGTGTGGTTTCGACGCGACGAAGGTCGACGACGGCCAGCTCGCGCACCTGTTCCGGGCCAACGCGGTCGGGTGGCTGAGCGTGCTCGCCCGTGACGACGCGTCCGTGAGGCCCGGCGAGGCCGTCTGGTCGCCTCTGGAGTACGCCTGCCACGTCCGCGACGTCCACCGCGTGTTCCTCGAGCGGGTGCAGCTGATGCTCAAGGAGGACGACCCGGGTTTCGCCAACTGGGACCAGGACCAGACCGCGATCGACTCCGACTACGGCTCGCAGGACCCGATGATCGTGGCAACGGAGCTGGTGGAGGCGGCCGAGATCGTCGCGGAGGAGTACGCCGCCGTGACGCGCGAGCAGTGGCAGCGTCCCGGCACGCGCAGCAACGGCTCGAAGTTCACGGTCGACACCCTCGGGCGGTACCACCTGCACGACGCCGTGCACCACCTGTACGACGTTCGCGGATGAGGCATACCGAGTTCTGGACACGGATGGAGCACGCCTTGGGTCCGGCGTACTCCAGGACTTGGGCGAGCACCTTCGTGATGGCCTCTCTGGGTGGCCGCACTGCGGAGGAGGCCCTGGCCGCCGGTGTGCAACCCAAGCAGGTCTGGCAAGCCGTGTGGCAGGCCCTCGGACTCGCGGCGAGCGAACGTTGACCATCGATCGGGACGCCGCCCAGCGGCACACGATCGCCGTTCTGACCGCCTCCCAGGCGCTCGGTGGACTGGGCATCGCGATCGGCATCGCGGTTGCGTCCGTGCTCGCCAAGGACGTGTCGGGCAAGGAGTCGCTGGCCGGCCTGGCACAGACGTTCCAGGTGCTCGGGACCGCGGTCGCGTCGTACGTGCTGGCTCGGGTGATGGGAGTGAAGGGTCGTCGGATCGGCCTCGCCCTGGGCTACCTCATCGGGGCCGCCGGAGCGATGCTGTGCGTCCTGGGCGGTGCGATCGAGTCGTTCCCGATCCTGCTCCTCGGCACCTTCTGCCTCGGCACCGTGACCGCCGCCAACCTCCAGTCGCGCTACGCGGCCGCCGACCTCGCCCGACCCGAGCATCGAGCCCGCGCCATCTCGATCGTGGTCTGGGCGACCACCATCGGCGCCGTGCTGGGCCCGAACCTCACCGGTGCCAGCGGCGACCTCGCCGAGAAGCTCGACCTGCCGCGTCTGACCGGACCGTTCTTAATCTCCTTCTTCGCAGTCCTCATCGCGATGGCGGTGGTCGGGTTGTTGCTCCGGCCCGACCCACTGCTGCTCGCTCGCGAGCTCGAAGGCGTGAGCGCGATGGTCCCGCCCGGGACGTCGTGGTCACGCGTCGCCACCGTGATGCGCGAGCGGCCGCCCGTCGTCGCGGGAGTCCTGGCGCTCTCGTCAGCACAGGCGATCATGGTCGCGATCATGATCATGACGCCGTTGCACATGGACCACGGCGGGGCCTCGCTCAACGTCATCGGCCTGGTGGTCAGCGGGCACATCTTGGGGATGTTCGCCTTCTCGCCGTTCGTCGGCGTCCTGGCCGACTCCGTCGGGCGCGTGCAGGTCATGGTGGTCGGCGGGTTGCTGCTGGCCGTGTCGCTCTACCTGTGCGGTTCGTCGCCGACGGGGGAGTCCTGGCAGATCACGCTGGGGCTGTTCATCCTCGGCCTGGGCTGGTCGTTCTGCACGGTTGCCGGATCGGCCCTTCTGGTCGAGGCGACCCCGATCGAGGCGCGGACCGACGTACAGGGCGCCGCCGACCTCATCATGAACCTGACCGCGGCGACTGCCGGAGCGTTGGCCGGGGTCGTCGTGGACGGCTGGGGTTTCGGCGCGCTCAACTCGCTTGCGGCTGTCCTGCTGGTGGGCGTGGTGGCAGCGGTACTGCTGTCGCGCGAGAAACCTCACGTCCCCGAAAGTGGCGAGGATCGCGTCAAGCAGCCATGATTTATGCGTGACGCGGAGTAACACCATTCTTCGGGCGGCGCGCAACGCGTGGGCGCTCACCCTCGGCGACGGCGTCGAGCTCTTCGAGCCGACCCCCTCGACCGTCGTCAGCGACGGTCCGCACCGGACTCTGCGCCGCTATCGCCGGTCGAGCGAGCCCCGTCGGTCGAGCGAGCCCCGTCGGTCGAGCGAGCCCCGTCGGTCGAGCGAGGCCCGTCGGTCGAGCCGCGTCGTGAGCGAAGCGAGCCAGCGTGTCGAGACCAACCCGATCCTCCTGGTGCCTCCGCTCGCGGTGTCGATCAGCTGCTTCGACCTCCGGCCGGGCCAGTCGCTGGCCCAGCACCTGCTCGACCTGGGCTTCGACGCGTACGTCATCGACTACGGCGACATCACCTTCGCCGACCGACGGATGGGCTTCGAGGACTGGGTCGACGAGATCGTCCCGGACGCCGTCCGCCGCGTCTCGGCCGACCACGATGGCGCTGATGTCCATCTGATCGGCTGGTCGCTCGGTGGCACCTTGAGCTACCTGACGGCCGCAGCCCACCCCGACCTGCCGATCGCCTCCCTCACCACGCTGGGGACACCCGTCGACTACGACAAGATCCCCGGTACGGCGTTCGCCCGCCGCCTCGGCAAGGTCGCCGGCGACACCGTGATGAACCTGCCGGCCGCAACGCTCGGCGGCATCCCGCGGCACGTCGTACGACTGAGCTACCGCGCGATGGCGCTGCAGCGTGAGGTGACCAAGCCGGCGTACATCGCCCGCAACCTGCACGACACCGAGGCGCTGGCCCGGATGGAGTCGATCGACCGCTTCATGGGCGAGATGCCGGGCTACCCCGGTCGCCTCTACCTTCAGCTCTCGTCACGCCTGATGCAGCGCAACGAGCTCGCGGCGGGCGTCGTACACCTCAATAAGGGTCGGGCCGTGAACCTCGCCGACCTCAAGCCGCCCGTGCTCGTCATCGGCAGCCGCAACGACACGATCGCCCCTGCCCCTTGCGTCCAAGCCGCCGAGAAGGTCCTCACCGGCGCCGAGAGCGTGCGGTACGTCGAGGTCGGTGGCAGCCACCTCGGCATGGTCGCGGGTCCAGAGGCGGTTTCCACGACCTGGCCGGTCATCGAGGAGTTCCTCCGGGGCTCTTAAGGGGCAAACTGGAGGCATGACGCCGCTGGCCGGTTTCGACTCGTTCACCTACGAGCACCTCGGGCTCGTCTCGGGCTTCCTCCTGGTGTGCGTCGTCATCGTCCTCATCGGTCGCTCGCACCGAGGGACCGATCGTGAGCTCGCCTTCCGGCGCGGCTTCGCAATCGCGATCCCGTGCATCCTCATCCCACTGCAGATCCCCCAGCTGTTGCCGGGCGACTTCGACGCGGGGAAGTCGCTGCCCCTGCAGCTGTGCGACCTCGCGTGGATCGCCGCGATCTATGCACTGTGGACCCGCAACCCCTTCGCGACCGCGCTGGTCTACTTCTGGGGGCTGACCCTGACCGTGCAGGGGATCGTCACGCCGTCGCTGGGGGAGACCTTCCCGGACACCCGCTACTTCATGTTCTGGTCCATGCACTTCCTGACCGTGTGGGCCGCGGTCTACCTGACCTTCGGGCTCCGCGTCCCCGTCAACTGGCGCACCTACCGGTTCGCGGTCGCCGCTACTGCCGGCTGGGCGGTGACGGTGATGGTCATCAACGAGCTCAGCGGCACCAACTACGGCTACCTCAACGAGAAGCCATCCTCGGGGTCGGTGCTCGACCTGATGGGTCCCTGGCCCGTGTACGTCGTGGTCGAGGTGGGGATCCTCATCGGTCTCTGGGCTCTGATGACGTGGCCGTGGGTGCGGTCCGCCGGTCGAGCCGGGCGTGAGCCCCTGGGCGAACGACGCGTCGAGACCAGGTGACGTGCGGATCCAACGTGACCACAAGCATTTCGTAACGTCACAGATCGCGCCCAAGCCATACGGTTGACTCGTGGCCCAGATCCTCGTCGTCGACGACGACCACACCGTTCGTGAGGTGGTGGTCTCCTACCTGCGCGCTGCCGGACACACCGTGGCAGAGGCCGAGGACGGCGAGTCCGCGCTGACGGAGATGCGTGACAACCCGGCCGACCTCGTCGTGCTCGACCTGATGCTGCCCGGCATCGACGGGCTCGAGGTCTGCCGCCGGCTCCGTGAGACCAGCGACGTACCGATCATCATGCTGACCGCCCTCGGCGGCGAGACCGACCGGGTCGTCGGGCTGGAGCGCGGCGCTGACGACTACGTGACCAAGCCGTTCTCCCCGCGTGAGCTGGTGCTCCGGGTGGACGGCGTGCTGCGGCGTACCGGTGAGAAGTCGGTGCCCGCCGGTCCCGTCGTCGACGGGGACCTTGTCGTCGACGCCACCCAGCACGTCGCGAGCCTGCGCGGCGAGGCTCTGCAGCTGACCGTCCGCGAGTTCGACCTGCTGCGCTTCATGGTGGCCAACCCGGGCGTCGCCTACTCGCGCGACCAGCTGCTCGCCGAGGTGTGGGGCTGGTCGTTCGGCGACCAGTCCACCGTCACCGTGCACGTCCGACGGCTGCGCGAGAAAGTCGAGGCCGACCCGACCCACCCGACGCGTCTGGTGACCGTGTGGGGCGTCGGCTACCGCTGGGACCCGGTCCAGGTGCGGGCGACCGTCGGATGACGCGCGACCAGGTCGAGATCGTCCTGATCGCGTCCGGCTGGGCGGCCGGAGTGGGTGCCATCGGCCTCGTCCTCGGCTACGCACTCCGACGCCGTTCGCTGCGCTGGCTCTCGGCGTTCGTGGCAGTCGTGGCCGTGGTCGCCGTGGTTGCCGGCATCATTGGCACCGCCCAGGCGATGTTCCTGTCCGACCACGACTTCGAGGTCGTGCTGCTGGTCTGCCTGGTCGCGGGCGCAGTCGCCACGGCCTTCGCCATGCTGGTCGGCTCGACCGTCGTACGCACCTCCCGTGAGCTTCGCGACGAGGCTCGCCGCTTCGGCGAGAGCGGCGAGTTCGTAGCCCATCGCGCCGGCCCCAAGGAGTTCGCCGGGCTCTCGGCGGAGCTCGCGCGTACGTCGGAGAAGCTCAAGGAGTCGCGCGACCGGGAGAACCGGCTCGAGAAGTCGCGTCGCGAGCTTGTCTCGTGGGTCTCGCACGACCTGCGTACGCCGCTCGCCGGGCTTCGCGCGATGACCGAAGCGCTCGAGGACGGCCTCGCGGACGACCCGCAGCGGTACCACCGGCAGATGCGCTCGGAGGTCGACCGCATGGTGATGATGGTCGACGACCTCTTCGAGCTGTCCCGCATCCACGCGGGTGTCCTCCAGCTCAGCCTGCAGCCCGTCGAGCTCGGTGACCTGATCTCCGAGGCCATCGCCGGAGCAGACCCCGTCGCCCGCGCCAAGCACGTCCGGCTCGGTGGCCGCGTCGACCAGGGCGTGATGCTCAACGCCGACCCCGCCGGCCTCTCGCGCGTCGTCGGCAACCTCGTCATGAACGCCATCCGGCACACGCCGGCAGACGGCGTGGTCTCCATCGAGGCCCGCCCTGTCGAGGGTGGCGTCGAGGTGAGCGTCATCGACGGCTGCGGCGGCATCCCGGAGGAGGACCTCGAGCGGGTGTTCGAGGTGGCCTGGCGGGGCAGCCAGGCGCGGACGCCGGACGGCCACCAGACAGGGAGCGGTGCCGGGCTCGGCCTCGCCATCGTCAAGGGCCTCGTGGAGGCCCACCAGGGCCGCGTCGACGTACGCAACGAGGCTGCGGGCTGTCGCTTCCTGGTGACACTTCCGGCTTGATTTCGCGACCCCGCGACACGCCGAGACGCCACGTGATTCAGTCGAACACCTGTTCGGGTTAGGCTTCGAGCAGCGAAGTTGTCCCCAGGTTGCCGACCAGCTCTCCCTAACTGTCGGACGTGCTGCCTAGGGTCTCTGACTACACAAACAACTGACGTGAACGAGGACGGAAATCATGGCTGCAGGAGACCGCGAAAAGGCGCTCGACGCCGCACTGGCCAACATCGAGAAGCAGTTCGGCAAGGGCTCGGTGATGCGGCTCGGTGACGAGGTCCGCGTTCCGCTCGAGGTGATCCCGACTGGGTCGATCGCGCTCGACATCGCGCTGGGCCTCGGCGGTCTGCCCCGTGGCCGGGTTGTGGAGATCTACGGTCCCGAGTCGTCCGGCAAGACGACGGTCGCCCTGCATGCGGTCGCCAACGCCCAGCGAGCCGGCGGCATCGTGGCGTTCATCGACGCCGAGCACGCGCTCGACCCCGACTACGCCGCAGCTCTTGGCGTCGACACCGACGCGCTGCTGGTCTCGCAGCCTGACTCCGGTGAGCAGGCGCTCGAGATCGCCGACATGCTGATCCGCTCCGGTGCGCTGTCCCTGATCGTCATCGACTCCGTCGCTGCCTTGGTGCCACGCGCCGAGATCGAGGGCGAGATGGGCGACAGCCACGTCGGCCTCCAGGCCCGGCTGATGAGCCAGGCGCTCCGCAAGATCACCGGTGCACTGAGCAACTCCAAGACCACCGCCATCTTCATCAACCAGCTGCGCGAAAAAATCGGTGTGATGTTTGGAAGCCCTGAGACCACCACCGGTGGCAAGGCGCTCAAGTTCTACTCCTCGGTCCGACTCGACGTCCGTCGCATCGAGACGCTCAAGGACGGCCAGGAGATGGTCGGCAACCGCACCCGCGTCAAGGTCGTCAAGAACAAGGTCGCCCCGCCGTTCAAGCAGGCGGAGTTCGACATCATGTACGGCAAGGGCATCTCCCGCGAGGGTGGCCTCATCGACGTCGGCGTGGATGCGGGGCTCGTCCGCAAGGCCGGCGCTTGGTACACCTACGAAGGCGACCAGCTCGGTCAGGGCAAGGAAAACGCCCGCAACTTCCTGCGTGACAACCCCGACCTCGCCGACGAGATCGAGAAGAAGATCCTCGAGAAGCTCGGGATCGGCCCGACGGTCGACGCCGAGGCCCCGGTTCCGGTGGAGCCGGTCAACGTCGACTTCTGATGCCCGACGCCCCATGGCGTGACGTCGCGGTCCCTGTCGACAAGGTGTCGCAGGGACCCGACGCCGATCCTGAAGCCGTGGCCCGCAAGATCCTGCTCGACCAGCTGACGGGCCAGGCCCGCAGCCGGTCGGAGCTGGCGGGCAAGCTCGCGAAGAAGGGCGTGCCTGCCGAGGTTGCGTCCCGGCTGCTCGACCGGTTCGAGGAGGTCGGGCTCGTCGACGACTCGGCCTTCGCGCGGGAGTGGGTCACGTCCCGCCAGTCCTCGCGCGGTCTGGCCCGACGCGCCCTGGCCCAGGAGCTGCGGCGCAAGGGGATCGACGACGAGGTGGCCCAGGAGGCGCTCGCGGAGGTGGATCCCGACGACGAGGTCGCGTCCGCGCGCGAGCTCGTTCGCCGCAAGCTGCGCACTGTCGCAGGCCTCGACCGGCAGGTCGCCATACGCCGTCTGAGTGGGCTCCTGGCCCGCAAGGGCTACCCGCCGGGCATCGCGTTCAGCGTCGTCCGCGAGGAGCTCGAGGCAGCCGGTCAGCCCGCGGATGACCTCCTCGGCGACGCGCTGTAGGGGAGTGGCACCATAATCGGGCTATGCCTGCCAGCCAACTATCGGTGAAGCGGGGTGAGGTGGCTCCAGGTGAGTCCTGGGTTGCTGCCGCCATCCGCAAGTCCGGCGATCCCTCCGCACGCCCCTGGGCGGTCGACCTTTCGGGCGACAACCTCGTCTTCGGCAACGGCCAAGGGCCGGGTGACGTGGCCTCGGTCGAGATCCGGCCGCTCGTCCGCGAGGACTTCCCGGGGATCGTGGCGTGGCAGTCCATGCCGCACGTCAAGCGCTGGTGGAACGACGAGGCGCGCACCGTCCGTGACATCGAGCAGCACTACGGCGCTGCCCTCGACGGGACTGACCCGACCCGCCTCTGGGTCGTCGGGATCAACGGCCGACCCTGTGGCTTCCTGCAGGACTACTTGATCGGCGACCACCCCGAGTACGCCCTGCTCACCGCCAAGCCCGACGCGGTCGGCGTCGACTACCTGATCGGCGACCCGAACCTCGTCGGCAAGGGGGTCGGCACCCGGGTGATGTGGGCCTTCCTCACCGAGTACGTCGCCCCCCACTACCCCGAGGCCAAGACGTACTTCGCCGCCCCCGACCACCGCAACATCGGCTCCCTGCGCATGCTCGCCAAGGTCGGCTTCGAGCAGGGCCTCTGGTTCGACGAGCCCCAGCCCGGCGGCCGCGTCGACACGGTCGTGGGCTGCACGTTCGACGTACCCACGATCGTGGGCTGACGGTCCCTGTGACCCAGCCCACCTCGACAAGTTGTAACTCTGGGTTACATGATGGGTGTTATGCCTAGCCTCCCGAGTGTCCCCGGACTGCCCGAGCTGCCCACCAACGTCGTCGACCTGTGGAACGCGACGTCCAAGCTGCCGCAGGGCAAGAAGATCTTCAGCGTCGCATTCAGCCAGAAGGCGCCGTACTTCGCCACGATCCGGCCGACGTTCAGCGAGATTCGCCCCAACTACGCCGAGCTCAAGATCAAGAAGCGGCGCGGGGTGCAGAACCACATCGGCACCGTGCACGCCATCGCCCTCTGCAACGGGCTCGAGGCGGCGATGGGGGCCCTGGCGGAGGCCAGCATCCCCGCCGACAAGCGGTGGATTCCCAAGGGGATGGACATCACCTACACGGCCAAGGCCAGCAGCGACATCCGGTGCATCGCCGAGACCGACCCGGAGCAGTGGACCTCGGACAACCCCGACCTGCACGTGCGGGTGAAGGGTCTCCGCAAGGACGACACCGTCGTGATCGAGGGCGTCATCAAGCTCTGGGTCACCGAGAAGCCCGCCAAGAAGTAGCAGCAGCGCTACCTGGCATTCACCCGCACTTCGCAAGCGACGGTACGGCGGTCCGTACCGTCGCTGCGTGCGCACCCTGCTGATTCGAGGATTCCTCGGCTCCCTCGCCGTCCTGCTCGGTGGCTTGATCACGTCCTGGATCCCGGCCGACGGGTGGGTTGCCCAGCTCGGCCCGGTCGAACTGCTGCGCTCCTCCTCGACGGGCCGCATGCTCGGGCTGGCCGTCGTGGTCGGTGGGCTCGGGGTGCTGACGGCATCCTGGTTCCGCCTGCTCAGGTACGTCGTCGGCAGCGAAGCCGGCGTGTCACGCGTGATCGTGGCGACGGTCGTCTGGGTGCTGCCGCTCCTGCTCGCCCCGCCGCTGTTCAGCCGTGACGGCTGGAGCTATGCGGCGCAGGGATACCTGCAGGGTCAGGGGCTCTCGCCGTACACCTGGACACCGAACATCCTGAGCGGTCCGCTGCTCGAGGCCGTCGACGTGCGCTGGCTGAACTCCCCAGCGCCGTACGGCCCGATCCCGCTGCTCTGGGGTGGCTACGCCTCGGTGGCGACAG
>DATILB010000442.1:0-2626 GCA_035477015.1 Nocardioidaceae bacterium
CTGACGGCTGTGGCTGGCGGGCGCCGTACACCTGGGCCTTCGAGCTGCTCGACGCTGGTGACAAGGACCCGGCCTGTCCGACCTGCGGTGGCATCGTGAAGTCGGCGACGGTCTCGTTCGGGCAGCTGCTGTTCCCGGGTGTCATCGAGGCGGCTCGCTCGCTGGCCGTGCAGGCCGACCTGATGATCGCGATCGGCTCGTCCCTCGTGGTCTACCCGGCGGCAGGGATCCCGCTCGACACTCTCGCGTCCGGCGGCAAGCTGGTGATCGTCAATGACGAGGAGACGCCGCTCGACGACTTCGCCACCCTCGTGGTCCGAGGGAAGGCTGGCGACGTCCTCGGCACAGCCGTCGAACAGCTCCTCGGTTAGGGCTCGACGAACCGCACGGACTCGACGACCTCGGTCAGCTCGTCGATCTCGGCGTCGGTCACGCCGGGGGATGCCATGACGTTCAGCACGACTCGGTCCCCGTCGACGTCGAGGATCCAGGTGCGCTCGAGGATGCCGGGGCTCTCGGCGGTGTGCTGGGCATCGCCCGGCATTCCCTCCCAGAACTTGTAGTAGCCCTCCGCGCAGTTGTCGAAGACCGTGTCGAGCGGGACGGTCAGCTCGAGGTAGAGCCCGTCATGACCGTCGAGCGTGACCGGCCGCGGCGTGCTGGCCCGCGTCAGCTTCTGCGTGGTGAGTGCGGCGGCGAGGTCCTCAACCGATGGGCCTACGGCCGGAGCAGGGATCGGCTCGGCACACGGGTTCGCGTACACGCCGTAGACGGTCCAGTACTGAATGCCGCGGAAGGGAGCCGCTTCCCCGCTGACGTCGACCGGCCACAGCCCCCCAGCTCCGAAGTTGGTGTAGCCCGCCGGGACGTCGAGCGCCGCTAGCGCAGGGCGGGCTGAGCCGCGGGCTGTGATGACGTAGCAGCCTGGCTCGCCCTTGATCTGGTCCGGGTTCGCGTCGTCGTCGGTGAGGACGAGGCACTCGGGCGGGTCGGTAGTGGCGTTGCCCTCGTCGGTGCACCCAGCCAGGATGCACGCGGCGAGACTGGCGGTAAGGATGCTGACCTTCATGAGCGTGCCTCCCAGATGATGACTGCGTAGCGGACGTTGCGTGGGTCGTTCTTGATGACGTCGACCGTGACGACGTGCTCCTCACCGGGTGGGATCAGGGTCTGCTGCTCGCCGAGGTACCAGTCGTGTTGCCGCTTCGGTAGGACGCCGTCGACCCGGAGCTCGAGCTCGTTGACGCAACGCCGTTGGAACTCCTCCATCTGCGCGGCGCTGGTCTTCGCATCGACAACCTCGATATCGATCGACTCCGCGCACCTCTCGAGTGGCTTCGTTTCGCGCTGCTGCACGGCGATAATCCGGAGCTGATCCGAGGCCGGCAGGGTGACGACCAGCTGGTCTGCGCCTGGCGCTGCCACGACAGCTCGGTCGACGAGGTACTCGACACCGTCGGCGATCGCGAGCGCCTCGAACGACGCGCCGTCCAGGACGTCGAGCACGCGCGGGGCCTGCTTGTGCTCGTAGACGCCGAAGCCGAAAGTCGCCTCTGTGTTCTCCAACGGAACGAGCCCATGGGTCACGACACATCCCTCGGCGTCTTCGCCCCCGCTGATGCACGGCCGGGCAGCCGCGGGGATCGCGTCGGTGACGAACATCCGGATCGGATAGGCCATCGGGTCGGCGCTGAAGCGGTCCTGCGAGATGTTGTCGGTCGTCGCAGGCACAGTCGCGGGGTCGTCCGGGCTGCACTGCCCGTACATGCCGCGCGTTCCGTTCGCCAGACCGCCATCCGTGCTTCCCGGCCCTGGGTCGAGGTCGAAGGTCAGCACCCACCAGGTGTCGGGATCGCCCTGGCAGAAGGCCTTGACGTGCGACTGCGGTGAGTAGAGCTCGCCGGTCTCGACGACCAGGTTCAGGTCGGTCGCGCCTTGGAACCCGGCCTGGGCGTTGGTGCGGCTGTCGACGAGGTTCCAGCCCCGGATGTCGCCTGCGCCGATCTCCGCCTCAACCGTGACCTGTCCGGTCGGCAGCTCGATCCCGGTCGGTGTGCGGGTCGGTGTCTCCACGGGGTTGTGGTCCTTGGTCTCGTCCGTGGAACGGGTGAGGAAGGCTCCGCCGGCGACGAGGGCGATCACCACCAAGCCCGCAGTGGACGCGCTCATCGCGGCTCGCTGCCGGCGCGCCGTACGGATCCGGCCGTGCAGCTCGTCGAGCCGATCGGCCTGGCGGCCCTCGACCCCTTCGGCCCGCTCGGCGAGTTGCCGGAGGTTCGCGATGCTCATGACCGGCTCCTCTCGTCAGTGCTGGGCTCGAGGGACGGGTCGACCCTGAGCTTGGCCAGCGCCTTGGCGCACTGGCTCTTGACCGTGCTGACCGAGCAGTCGAGGAGCTGGGCGGTCTCGACCTCGGTGCGGTCCTCGAGGTACCGCAGCACGACCACTGCCCGCTGTCTCGGAGGTAGATGCCCGATCGCCTCCCAGAGGTCCTGGGCGTTGTCGGGACCGCCCGGCCCTGCTCGTTCGGGCATCTCCGCGGTCGGTGTCTCGCGGGTCCAGCGTCGACGCCACCACGACGCGGACGTCGTGACCAGCACCCGTCGGACATAGGCCTCGGGCGGAC
>DATILB010000443.1:0-12423 GCA_035477015.1 Nocardioidaceae bacterium
GGCCAGCAGTGCTCGCACCTCCGCCCGGGTCTCCGGTGCGTCGTCCGTGGCGATGCGCGTCTGACGTCGTACGCCGGTGAGCGCCTGGTCCGCCAGGTCGACGAGCCAGGCGTCGGTGCCACCGAACAGCTGCCGGAGCGACATGGCCCGGCGGAGGTACAGGTGTGCGTCGTGCTCCCACGTGAACCCGATGCCGCCCAGGACCTGGATGCAGGCTTGCACGTTGTGCACGGCCGCCTCGAGGGCGACGGCTGCCGCAGCGGTCGCCGCCAGCTCGAACTGCTCAGGGTCGTCGTCGTACGCCGAAGCGGCATCCCAGGCCACAGCGGTCGCGGACTCGGCACGCTCGAGCATCTCGGCGCACAGGTGCTTGATGGACTGGAACGAGCCGATGGTCCGACCGAACTGCTCACGAACCTTCGCGTAGGAGACCGCCGTCTCCAGCGCCCAGTGCGCGATGCCGGATGCCTCCGCCGCCGCGAGCACAGTGGCGACCTGCAGGACACGGCCGCTGACCGGCGGGTACGTCGACGCGGCGACTCGGGTGGCAAGGTCGAACGGCGCAACTGGGGTCTCGGCAAACGGGAGGACGCCGTCGGCGGTGAGCACATGAGTGCCCTCGCCCCACACGACTCCGTTTGGCAGGGCCACGGCCACGCGCACGGAGCCGTCGTCGATGCCCTTGACCGGAGACACGAACCCGGCGAGGACCGTGGGCGAGACCGGACCGGGCACCATCGCCCGGGCGCAGGCCTCCACGGCCACGGCAGCGTCCACGAAGGTCCCGTGTTCGGCGATCGAGGGGACGCCCAGCTCGGCCAGCTGCTTCCAGACGCGTTCGAAGTCCGAGGTGCCCTGCTCGGCAGACCCACGGACGAGCTCGGGCAGGTCGGCGGAGGCCGCCCACTCCGCGATCGTGCTCGCCAGAGTCCGCTGCTCGTCGTTCAGACCGATGGACACGCCGCCTCCGCAATAACTAGAACGTGTTCCAATTATTGCATGGATAGGGTGCTTCCGTGATCCCCCCCGACCTACTCGAGCACGCCCTCGCCGCCAAGGGCTTCATGCCTCCCGACGAGGGCCTGTTCCTGCATGAGCGGGCTCTCGAGCAGCTTCCGCTCGGTCCGGCGCTCGAGGTCGGCACGTACTGCGGCAAGTCCGCGATCTACCTCGGGGCCGCCGCGCGGCAGACCGACGGCACGATCTTCACCGTCGACCACCACCGTGGCTCGGAGGAGAACCAGGCCGGCTGGAAGCACCACGACACGTCGCTCGTCGACCCCGAGTTCGGACTGATGGACACCCTCCCGACGTTCCGCAGGACGATCCTGAGGGCGGGCCTCCAGGACGTCGTCGTAGCGGTCGTCGGGGCGTCGCTGACGGTGGCCCGACACTGGGCCACTCCCCTGTCCCTGCTCTTCATCGACGGCGGGCACGGCGAGAAGCCGGCGCACGACGACTACGAGAGCTGGTCGCGCCACGTGATGCCGGGCGGCCTGCTCGTCATACACGACGTTTTCCCCGACCCCGCGGCTGGCGGCCGACCGCCGTACGAGATCTTCCTGAGGGCACTCGACGAGGGTTTCACCGAGGTCGGCGAGTGCGGCTCGATGCGCGCCTTACGACAGGATGCGCGCGTCTGAACAGCCGCACTCGAGGGCGATCTCCTCGAAGTCCGGCGGCAACGTCGTACCGCGGAAGATCGCGGACCCCGGCGTCGTGTTCGACAGTGCGTCGACGGCGAGGATGACCGCAGCAGAGGTGTACGTCGTCTGCTCCTCCGGCCAGTAGACGTCGTCCGGAAGCACGTAGCCGGTCCAGTAGGACCCCTCGGCGTGGCGCGTGTGCTGGATGTTGCGGACGAGCTCCAAGGCACGCTCTCGGTCGCCGAGGGAGTCGAGGGCCATCGCGAGCTCACAGGTCTCGGCGCCGGTCAGCCAACGGTTCTCCAGGACGCAGCGGATGCCGTAGCCGGGCTCTACGAACTCGTGCCACCGCGAGGCGAGGAGCTCGAAGCCCGCCTCGCCACGGACAGAGCCACCGAGCACGGGGTAGTACCAGTCCATCGAGAAGTTCGACTTGTCGAGGAAGCGGTCACGGTGCTCGCGTACGGCGTGGCCGAGGCGACCGGCGACGATCTCCCACTCGGGCTGCGGCTCATCCATCAGCTCGGACAGTGCCACGCCGGCCTTGAACGAGTGGTAGATGCTCGAGCTGCCCGCGAGCAGCCCGTCCTCGTTGACGCGGCCCGGCTCGCCCTCGAGGGAGTGCTCCTGCGACCAGGCGATGCCGCCGAACGGCAGCTGCAGGCCTGCGACGTAGTCCAGTGCACGGCGTACGGCGGGCCAGTAGCGGCGTACGAACGACTCGTCACGCCGGACCAGCCAGTGGTGCCACACACCGACCGCCAGGTAGGCGCACATGTTGGTGTCGGCGCTCGGGTCCTCGATGGCGCCGTCCGTGACTCGCATCGGCCACGAACCGTCGGTCCGCTGGTGGCTCAGGGTCCAGCCGTAGGCACGCTCGGCCGCCTCGATCTCACCCGCGACGAGCAGCGCCATGGCTGCCTCGACGTGGTTCCACGGGTCGATGTGCAGGTCGTTGGCAGCCCACGGGATGCCGCCGTCGGCTCGCTGGACACGCACGATCGAGGCGGCTGTCTCGGCCACCTCGTGTGCGGTAAGCACTCCGGGAAGTGCGGGGGTGTCTGCTCTCATGCCGCCCCAGCGTCGAGCGGCTTACGCAGGTACAGCACCATCGACTTGCCGATGAGCGGGTTCAGAGCCCGCTCGGCGAGCCGTGTGAGCGTGCTGACGCGCGGCGTCCGCATGATGTCCCAGACCAGGACCTGGTGGTACGCCTTCACGAGCGGATGCTTGTCGTTGTCGACGCCGACTGCGCACTTGATCCACCAGTAGGGCGAGTGCAGGCCGTGCGCGTGGTCGCGACCCTCGAAGACGAGCCCGGCCCGCTCCAGCTTCCCGACCAGCTCGTCGCCGGTGTAGATGCGGACGTGGCCGCCCTCGACCTCGTGGTACTGGTCGGAGAGGGCCCAACAGATCTTCTCCGGCAGCCAGCGCGGCACCGTGATCGCGATGGTGCCGCCGGGGCGCAGCACCCGGGCGAGCTCGGCGATCGCGCCCTCGTCGTCGGGGATGTGCTCGAGCACCTCGGCCGCCACGATCCGGTCGAACTCACCATCCGGGAACGGCAGGTTCAGCGCGTCGCCCTGCTTGATGTCGGCCTCGGCACCCAGCGGCACCTCGCCGGCCTCACGCATCGCGGCGAACAGCTCACTCACGTTGGACAGCTCATCGGCGTCCATGTCGAACGCGATCACGTCGGCGCCACGGCGGTACATCTCGAACGCGTGACGCCCGGCACCACAACCCATGTCCAGGACCCGCTCGCCGGTCTGTAGACCGAACCGGTCGAAGTCAACGGTCAGCATTGCTCTCCTCAATCACCTTCTCGTACGCCGCGGCGGTCGCCACGGCTACGGCATGCCAGCTGAACCTCTCCAGAGCCCGGGTCCGACCGGCCTCGGAGTACTGCGCCCGTAGGTCAGGGTCGTCGAGGAGCTCCTCGATCGCCAGGACGAGCTCACCAACGTCACCCGGTGTCACCTGGGTTGCGCAGAACCGGTCGGGGCCGACGACCTCGGGGATGGCGCCTGCGCGAGAGACGACGAGCGGCGTGCCGCACGCCATCAGCTCCGCGGTCGGCAGCGAGAAGCCTTCGTAGAGAGAGGGGACGCAAGCCACCTGGGCGGAGCCCATGACCTGCACGAGCTCTTCGTCGGAGATGCCGTTCACGAACCGGACGTGCTCGGCGATCCCGAGCTTGTCGATCAGCTGCTCGGTGCGCCCGCCCTTGGTGGGCTTGGTGACCAGCACCAGCTCGACGTCACGCTCGGTGCGGAGCTTCGCAAAGGCCTCGAGGAGTGTCGAGATGCCCTTCATAGGAGCGTCGGCACTCGCCATGGCCATGATGCGCCCCGGCACGCGGGGTGCGGTGGGCGGCACGAAGGCCTCGTCGACACCCAGCTGGATGACCTGGATCTGTGCAGGGTCCACGCCGAAGTCGCGGGCCATGTCCCGCGCCGAGCTCTCCGAGACGGTCAGGATCCTGCCGATGCGCGACGCGACACGCGCCTGCATCCTGAGGAAGCCGTACCACCGACGGAGGCTCAGGTCCTTCTTCACCCGCTTGAACGGGTTACGCAGATCCCTTGCCGCCTCGAGGTCGATGCGCCGGTCGAAAGTGATCGGGTGATGGATCGAAGTGATGAACGGGATGCCCGCCGCCTTGATGTCGAGCATGCCCGAGCCGAGGGTCTGGTTGTCGTGCACGATGTCGAACTCGCCGAGGCGCCCCTTGAGCAGCCGGGCGACCCGCTTGCTGAAGGTGAAAGGCTCGGGGAACCCGGCGGTCCACATGATCCCGACCTCTTGCAGGTCGATGCGGTCGCGGTACTCGTTGGGCCAGGGCGTCCGGAACGGATCGGGGTCGCGGTAGAGGTCGAGGCTGGGGACCTTGGTGAGCCGCACGCCAGGGTCCAGCTCGGGGTAGGGCTGGCCGGAGAACACCTCGACCTGGTGCCCGAGGGCGACCAGCTCGCGACTCAGGTGGCGGAGGTAGATACCCTGACCTCCGCAGTGCGGCTTGCTGCGATAGGACAGCAGAGCGATGCGCACGCGCGACCTCCGTGTGGATCGTTCGGCCATCCTGGCCAACGTTTTTTCGAGTGTGGAAATTCTAGAACGTGTTTCTGTTTTGGGCTACGCCGGTGATAGCCTACGTGCAGTTCGCAACAAAGTGTTACTCGCGGTAGCAGATACTTCCGAGGAGGGAGACACGCCCATGACGACGACGAACTCCCTCGGCTACGAGGAGCTCGGCTCGGCGGCCCAGCGGGACCGCCGCAAGCGGATTCTCGACGCCACCATCGCGTTGGCCAGCAAGGGCGGCTTCGACGCCGTCCAGATGCGCGCCGTCGCGGAGCGCGCGGATGTCGCCCTCGGCACCCTCTACCGCTACTTCCCGTCGAAGATCCACCTGCTGGTCTCCGGGCTCGCCCGTGAGTTCGAGCAGGCCAACTCCAACTTCGACCGCCGCCCGATTCCCGGCGACACCCCGCACGAGCGGGTGATGTACGTCCTCGGGCGCACCACGCGCAGCCTGCAGCGGGACCCGAACCTCACCGAGGCGCTGACTCGAGCGTTCATGTTCGCGGACGCGTCGGTTGCCAACGAGATCCACGTGGTCGGCATGCACGTCACGAAGCTGATGATCCGCGCCATGCAGGACCAGGAGTCCCCGATCGAGGACATCGTCCCGACCGAGGACGACATCGCCATCGCCAAGGTCATCGGCGACGTGTGGCTCTCGTCGCTCGTCCAGTGGGTCACGGGTCGCGCGTCCGCCCAGGACGTGTCGAAGTCCATGGACGTCGCCGTCCGCCTTCTCTTGCGCTAGCGCGAAACTCCTCCGCTAGGAGCAGGCTCGGCGGAGCGCCTCCAGGCTCCGCTGTACGTCGTCCTCGGTCGTGGACCAGTTGCTCACGGCGATCCGTAGCACCGCGCGGTCGTGCCAGCGTGATCCACTCATCCAGGCTGTCCCGTCCTCGAGCACCCGGCGTACGACGTCCTGCGTCCGCTCGTCGCTGCCGAACGACACGCAGACCTGCGTGAAGCCGACCTCGTTCAGCACCTCCGCACCCGGGAGGTCGCGGACACCCTCCGCGAAGGTCGCTGCGTGGCGGCAGAAGCGGTCCACGAGCTCGTCGACCCCGGATCGGCCGAGCGCGCGTAGCACCGCCCACACAGGTACCGCTCGACCTCGGCGCGACATCTCAGGCACGGTCTCGAAGGAGTCGGCTCCTTCGCTCTTGATCAGGTATGCACCGTGCGAACCCATTGCCCGCCTCAACGAGTCCGCATCCGCCACGATCGCGATCCCGCTGTCGTACGGCACGTTGAGCGTCTTGTGGGCATCCGTCGCCCACGAGTCCGCCTCCTGATAGCCATCGACCAGCTCGCCGTACCGCTGTGACGCCGCAGCGAACAGGCCGAAGGCACCATCGACGTGGACCCAGGCGCCATGGCGATGAGCGACCTCGATCGACTCGACGAAGGGGTCGAAGGCACCGGAGTGCACGTTGCCTGCCTGGAGAACGACGATGGTCGGACCGTCATCCCCCGCAACAAGCGCCTCGGCCAGAGCGCTGGGCAGGATCCGGCCCTGGTCATCCGCCGCAACCGGCTCGGAAACACCCAGGCCGAGGTAGCGCAACGCGATCTCGACGCTCTCGTGGCGCTCGGCGCCACTGACCACGCGCACCTTCGGTGCCCCACTCAGTCCGTCGCGGGAGACGTCCCAGCCGACCCGGCGCAACACCTCGTCGCGCGCAGCGGCGAGGCAGGTGAAGTTGGCCATGGTGGCCCCGGTCGTGAAGCCGACGGCACTGGTCGCCGGCAGCCTCAGCAGGTCGAGCAGCCAGCTGCTGGCGATGTCCTCCACCGCGCTGTGCGCCGGAGTCACGGTGCGCAGGGCGGCGTTCTGGTCCCAGGCACTGACCAGCCAGTCGGCTGCCAGTGCAGCGGGGTGGGTGCCCCCGATGACCATGCCGAAGAAGCGTCCTGACGGCATCGCCGTCAGCCCGGGCTCGGACGCCGTTGCCAACAGGTCGACGACCGATGCAGCGTCGGACGGGCCATCGGGCAGCACGCTCCCCAGCTTCGCCACGATCTCGTCCACCGTCGCCTGGGGTGGCACGGCCCTGGTCGAGAGTGAGTCGAGCCAGTCTGAGGCGTGTCGGTGGGCCAGCTCCAGCGCGGTTTCCCGATCGTCCATCCGCTGATCCTGCTCCGGATCAGCGGTGTGGTGCAACGGGGATTGCTACATGCCCCCGAAGGCGTGCGTGGACGTCACGCCGCCATCGACGACGAACTCCGCTCCGGTGGCGTACGACGACTCGTCGCTCGCGAGGTAGACGTAGATGCCGGCGAGGTCACTCGGCTCCCCGACCCTGCGCAGCGGGATCTTCTTGCCGACGAACTCGTAGCCCGCGTCGCCGCCCACGTGGCCCTCGATCATCGGCGTCCGGATCATGCCGGGGTGGACGGAGTTGACCCGGATGCCCTTGGACCCGAGCTCCATCGCTGCCGCCTTGGACATGCCGCGGATCGCGAACTTGGTGCCCGTGTAAGCGACCAGGGTCGGCATGCCACCGAGGCCTTCGATCGACGAGGTGTTCACGATCGAGCCGCCACCCGCCTCGATCATGACGGGAGCGATGGTGCGCATACCCAGGAAGCAACCGAGCTGGTTGACCCGGAAGAGTCGCTCGTAGTCGCTGGTCGGCATCGTCGTCAGCTCGGCGAAGTGCAGGATGCCCGCGTTGTTGATCAGCACGGTGACCGGGCCGTACGTCGACACGGCCTCGCCGACGATCGCGTCCCACGACGCTTCGTCGCTCACGTCATGGTGGACGAAGTGCGCGGACTCCCCCAGCTCCGTGGCAAGCGCCTTGCCGAGCTCGTCGGCGATGTCGGCGATCACGACCTTCGCACCCTCGGCCACGAAGGCACGAACGATCGCCTCCCCTTGGCCCTGGGCACCCCCGGTCACGATCGCGACCTTGCCGTTCAGTCGTCCTGCTTGTGCCATGGGTTCAGATCTCCAGCTTCATCACGGCGTCCGCGGCGAAGCAGACGGAAGGGTCACGGTCCGAGAAGTACGAGCCGAGCTGCTTGTCCAGGTCGGCGAGGTCCCAGCGGTCCCCCGCCTTGTCGAACCGCTGCTCGACCACGGGTGCCGCCAGGAGGGCGACCATGCCGCCGTACACCACGAAGACCTGGCCGTTGATCCTGTCGGCCGCAGGTGACGCCAGGTAGGCCACCAAGGGGGCGACGTGCTCGACCGACAGAGGGTCGACCTCGAGGCCCGACTCGTCCGACCCGAAGACGCCTGAGGTCATCGCGGTGCGGGCCCGAGGCGCGATCGCGTTCGCGCGGACGCCGAGCCGGCCGAGACCGCGCGCAGTCGACAGGGTCAGAGCGGTGATCCCTGCCTTGGCGGCGGCGTAGTTGGCCTGGCCTGGCGAGCCACCGAGGCCCGCCTCCGACGTCGTGTTGATGACGCGCCCGTAGACGGGCTGCTCGGTCGCCTTGGAGACCTCGCGCCAGTGGGCGGCGGCGTTGCGTGAGAGCAGGAAGTGTCCGCGGAGGTGGATCCGGATGACCTGGTCCCACTCCTCGTCGGACAGGTTGAACAGCATCCGGTCGCGGGTGACGCCTGCGTTGTTCACCACGATGTCGAGCCTGCCGAGCTGGCCTGCAGTAGCAGTCAGAACCGCGTCAGCCGTAGACCGCTCGCCGACGTCGCCCGCCACCACCGTGGCCTGGCCACCCCGCGCGCGGATCTCCTCAGCGGCCTCGTCGGCTGCTCCAGGCAGGTCGTTGAGGACGACGTGCGCGCCTGCGTCAGCGAGAGCAAAGGCCTCGGCGCGTCCGAGACCGGCGCCCGCGCCGGTGACGACAGCGACGCGGCCGTCCAAGGAGACATCGGTCATGCGGTGCTCATTCCTCCACGATGCTGAGGGCGGCCTTCGGGCAGGCGGCGACCGCCTGCTTGATCCGCTCGATGTTCTCGGGGGTGACCTCCTCGGTGAGGAGCTGCAGGTTGTCGTCGTCGTCGAGCTGGAACACGTCGGGTGCGAAGGACTCGCACAACGCGTTCGACTCGCACAGGTCGTAGTCGGCCTTGACCTTCACGGCAGGTCTCCTTCTCGTCAGGACGGGTTGAGCATCTTGCGGTGGTCCCAGCTGGCCACCTTGGTGGGCGTCACCACGACGCCCCAGCGCTTCTTGACCTGCTTCTCGATCATCTCGCGCCCGAAGTCGCCCATGTCCTGGCCTTTGGCCATCACGTCGGCGACCGCCGTGCCGATGGCCCGGATGCCGTCCTCGTCGGTGACGAGCTCGGCCTTGCCGAAGATCGTGACGCCGCGTAGCTCGAAGTAGTCGTCACCGTCCTCGATCAGCAGGGTGATCCGCGGGTCGCGCTGGAGGTTCTTGATCTTCTGCGAGGACGCGTAGGTCCAGAAGGCGACCTTCCCGTCCTGCACGAAGTAGAAGAGGGTCGTCAGGTGCGGGGCGCCATCCGGCCCGATGGTCGCCACCTGAACCTTGTCCGTGGAGACGAGGAAATCGGCGATCTCGTCCTCGCTCATGCGCACGGCAGAACGTCCCGAACTCATGCACCTTCTCCGATCTAACTAGAACACGTTCTACCTTAGCACTGGGGGTCGGTGCCCGGGAAGGTGATGCAGTCGATCAGCCAGCCCGAACCGCTCTTCACCAGCCGGACATTGATCCGGTTCTGCATGATGCGGGCCTTGACCTGGCCCTCCTCCGTCGTCGTGGTGTTCACGAACAGCAGGGCATCCACCTGGTCGTCGGAGGCGGAGACGGTCGCCGCCGCGACGACGTCGGCCGTCTGGCTCAGCTTCTTCTCGAGTGCACGCGTCCGGAGCGTGCCGATCTCAGCGGCGTACTTCTCCCGGAAGTCGTCGGTCAGGGCCTCCTGCCCCGCCTCGAGATCCTTGTCGAACGTGGTGTGGTCGTAGCTGAGCAGCGCCTCGACCTGAGCCGGCACCGTGGCGCGCACCTCGTCCCGCGCGTCCTGAGCGCCCGTGAGCCCGCGGGCGTCGCTCCATGCGAGGAAGGCCACCACGAGCAGGCCTACCATCACCGTGACCGTCAGCGCGAAGGCCGGCCGAAGCCACCGCGGCCACGGGACGGCACGCGTGGCGAGCACCTCGACGAGAGGTTCCGGCACTCCTGTCGGCACCACGGGAGGCACGAGCGCTGGTGTCTCGACCTCGAGGTCACTCCCGCAGTAGCGGCACTTGATCGCCGCAGCCTTGATCGTCTCGGCGCAGAACGGGCAGACCTTCGTCTCGTCGCTCATCCCACGAACTCCAGCTTCTCGGTGAGCCAGTCGCCGTCGACCTTCCGCAGCGTCACCTGCATGCGGTACTGACGCGGCTGCGGCTTCCCCTTCGTCGCGAGGTTCGTGACGACGGCGTCGAAGGCCACGACCACCCGGGCGACGTCCCCGTCGCGTTCGAGCAGCGCTGCGCCGTTCTTCGGGATCGTGGGCACCTGGACCGACTGGTTCTCCACCAGACCCTGGCGCAGGGTCTCCTCGGTCTCGGTGAACTCCTTGAGGAAGTCGCCGGTGGCGCCCTCCTTGACCGTCTCGAAGTAGGGGTCGAGCGCCTGGTAGTCGACGTCGGCCCAGTTCAGCACCTCGAGCGTGGCAGCGCTCACGGCCGCGCGATCCTCGTCTCGAGCAGCTTCGGCATCGTCGCGCTGGCCGTCGGCGAGGTACCAGACGGCAACGCCGACAACGAGCGGGAGCAGGACAAGCAGGACCGCGAGAACGCCGCGAAGCCGGCCCGGCCCGGGGGCGGGTGGGTTGCTCATCAGTCCAGCGTCGGTCCGATCAGCATCCACTTCCACGCGTCCTCCCCATAGATGTCATTCAGTCCAGGATCGCCGATGACGTACTGCATGCCTCCGTCGTTCACCGTACCGGTGCGAGGGTCGTACGGCGCGACTCTCGCAGCACCGTTGCCGTAGTCAGGGGCGTACTTCGAACCACGCATGTTGTACGGCGCCGGCGAGGCACAGTGCGCCTGCAGGTACGGCGTACCGTCGGACAGGTCGGACCCCGGGCGCCACCTGCTCTGGGGCAGGTAGCCCTCGGTGCACGCGGGCTCCTGCGTGAACTCGAGGTGGACGTGGCCATAGCCGTCGCGGGTCGTGCCATCGAATCCACCCGCGATGAGGGCCGGATAGGTCACGAGCAGCTGCTCGAGCGCCGGCAGCCTGACTGTCGTCACCTGGTTGACCGTGACCAGGTTGCCGAGGAACACCGGCAACGTGGGCTTGAGCCCTTCGAGTAGCAGCTCCACCTGCTTCAGCGCGGACGGGCCGCCCTGCAACAGGACGCGCACGTTGCGGTCGCTGTCGGACAACGCCCGCGTGAAGGTGTTGAGGCCGTCGGCGAAAGCCTTGATGTTGTCGGCGTTCGCAGCCTGCGTGCGAAGGACTGTTCGGCCGCGGCCCAGGAGACTGATGGTCTCCGCGCGGTGGGCGTCCGCGGCGGTTATCAGGCGGTTGGCGCCGTCGATGATGTCTTGGAGAGGTCGGCCGGTGTTGTAGAACATCTGACCCAGCTCGCCGATGACCGTCGAGAGCTTGTCAGTGTCAACCGACCGAACGAAGCGGTCCATCGTGACGATGAGGTCGGCCTCGTCCACCGGGAGCGAGTCCGCGCCGGCCTTGAGGACGGCGCCCTCCTCGGCGTACGGACCGTCGTCCGAGCGAGGCTCGAAGTCGAGGTACTGCTCGCCCACGGCGGACCCGTTGTGCACGAACATCGGCGCGTCCAGCGGAAGCTCGGTGCCCTCTTCCAGCCCGAGCTCGATATCGACGCCGTCCTCGGTCGGCGTCATCCGCGTGACCTCACCGATCGCCACGCCGCGGTAGGTGACCTGGCCACCTTCGTACAGCCCTCCGGTCCCGGGCAGCTGTGCGGTCACCGTGAACCCTCGGCCGAGCACCCTGTCCACGAGACCCAGGTAGCTGGCGCTGATGTAGATCACCCCGACCGCGGCAAGGATCACGAAGACGACCAGCCTGTTGCGCACTCCGCGGGTCATTCGGCACCTCCCATCAGCGCGTTGAGGTCACCGGCGGAGAGCTTCGGGCTGCCGCCAGGCAGGCCGGGGAGCCCGGGCAGGCTGGACAACACGCTTCCGGTGGACGGCTGGTCCGCCTTCAGGCCGATCGCACTCAGTCCTGACGGGAGGTTCTGCAGGTTGAGGTTGAAGAAGATCGAGGTGTTCGCGTAGTCGCCGTAGACGATGTTGTTGGACTCGATCGGGAACGGGAAGCTAATCAGCAGGCTCAAGGCCGTCGGAATCTGGTCGCCAGCCTTGTTGATCTCCGCGAGCACCGGCCGCAGTCGTGCGAGAGTCTCCAGGATCTCGTCCTTGGTTCCATTCACCACCCGAGTGCCGACCACACCCAGTCGGTCCAGAGCCTTGAGCATCGCCATGAGCTGGTCGTGCTGGTCGGCAAGGACGGTCACTGCAGGCCCGATCGTGTCCAGCGCCTCGGTGACCGTCGAGCGCTCGCGGTTGAGCGTTTCGGTGAGGCCCTTGATCGACTCCATCGCCCGGATGATGTCGCCCTTCTGGGCGTCGAGCCCCGCCACCAGGGTGTTGAGCTCCCCCAGCACGTGCCGGAGGCGGTCCTGGCGGCCGTTGAAGACGGCGTTGAGCTCGGTCGTGATGGTCTTGAGCTGGCCGACCCCACCACCGTTCAGCAGGAAGGACAACGAGCCGAG
>DATILB010000444.1:0-13295 GCA_035477015.1 Nocardioidaceae bacterium
GATCCCATGAGTTGGTCAGGCGCCGACGCTCTTGTGGCTCGCGGTCTTCCGGGTGTCGTCCTTGTATCCGAGACATTCCACGAGATCGCAACTGAATATGAGTTCTCAAATTTGGAGCTGGAACCTACGGAGACCTTCAGGTGGGATCCGGCAGACACACACTGAAGCAGCTCAAGGTGCTCACGGAGGGTGCCGTGGAGTTCGTTGCCCCGATGGGCTAGGCGCTCTGCCTCTGTCCCGTGTCAAGAATCTTGACATATTCGATCATGGTGGACATTGCGTGAGCCCCCGCGTACAGCACGGCTCGTCCATGGACGTCCCGCCACTTTGCAAGCAGGGGGCGTAGGCGAGGAGGACGCTGGGGATCATCACACGAGCACACCTACGGCTATGACTAAGCCGGGAAGTCCTCCCAGTCAAGGGAACGTCAAGGTCCGACGGTACGACGGGCAGCCGACTCTGTGAACTCGTTTAGCAGCTCCATCACGCCGTCGGGGCCGTCCACCACGATGTCCGCCAGCTCGGCGAGCGCAGGCTGCTCTTCCGATCCCGAGCAGACCAGCAGGCCGAGCATGCCGCGCTGACGCAGCTCCATCACGGCCCGGAACGCCGCGATGTCACCGAGGTCGTCGCCGATGAACACGAACGCATCCGCACGCAGCTCCTTCTGCAGCCGGCGGACCGCCTCACCCTTGTCCATCCCCGGCGCGCGGACCTCGATCACCATCCGACCCGGCTCCAGGACGAGACCGTGCTTGGCGGCGTTGACCCGCAGCAGTGGTTCGAGGGTCACAAGCGCAGCTGCCGGGTCCGGCATCCGACGGGTGTGCACCGCGACGGCCAGCCCCTTCTCCTCGAGGTGGACGTCACCGAGACCCCTCGCCCGGAGCAGGTCCGGAAGCTCGACCATGAACGTCGCGAGGCCCTTCGGCGGCCGCGGGGAGAGCACCCTTCGGTCCTTCGCCGACCAGCGCTCGTTGCCGTACTGGCCGAGGACCAGGAGGTCGTGGCCGCGCTCGGCGATCAGGTTGCCGACCTCGTCGAGGCCGCCGAGGGCCACCGCCTGCCGGGCCGGCCGGCCGGTGATCACGGCGATCGCGCGCACCTGGTCCGCCAGCGCGACGAGGGTCGCTGATCCATCCGGATGGATATGCGCTTCGCTCGGCTCGGCCACGATCGGCGCGAGCACCCCGTCGAAGTCCAGTCCCACCACGGCGAGCGCGGCGTCGTCGACCAGGTCGGCGTACCGCTTCTCCGCCAACGCGGACTGGAACTCCATGGGGCCCATCCTCCCCCACCGTCGATCGAGCCGCGTCGCGAGCGAAGCGAGCTAGCGTGTCGAGATCACCGGTAGTCGGGCGTCAAGATGACGGTGAGCCGGTCCATCTGCATCGGGTCGACTGCGGGCTTCACGCGCTCGAGGTCGAGGTCCTTGGCCAGGGCCTTCGCCTCACGCGCCAGCGAGGCCGGGTAGTAGACCGTGCTGGCGGGGATGGTGCCGTACCAGTTGTCCGAGCCGACGACGTTCCAGCCCGCTCCCGTCAGCTTCTCGGCAGTCTTGCCGGCGAGGCCGGTGATGCCCGAGTTGTTGAAGACCACGACGAAGATGTCCTGGCGGTGGATCGCCGGGAGCGCTCGCACGCGGTCGAAGCTCGTCTGCGGCTCCACCGGCTGCGGGTCCGCAGCGAGCGTCAGCTGGACCTTCTCGGTCGGCGAGGTCACGACGTACCCGACGCCGGCGAGGAGGACGGCACCGGCGCTCATCAGAGCAAGGGGTGACGACATGACGAACCCGCGCTGGTTCCGGTGGGAGCCAGGGCGGGTACTGCGGAGGGAGTCGAACCTGGGGGAAGACAGGCCGAACATCAGAGCTAGACCTCGAAACCTAGGCGTCGGGCGGACCGGGCGCGCTGGCGGGCAGCCCGCAGTCGGCGGAGCCGACGGACGAGCAGCGGGTCGTAGGCGAGCGCCTCCGGCCGGTCGATCAGCGCGTTGAGCACCTGGTAGTAGCGGGTCGAGGACATGTCGAAGTTCTCGCGGACCGCCTGCTCCTTGGCGCCGGCGTACTTCCACCACTGACGCTCGAAATGGAGGATGTCGCGGTCACGCTCGGACAGGTCCACTGCGGGGGCAGGCGCGGCACCGGTGTTCAGGGCGTTCGCGGCGTCCATGAAAGTTTCGACTCTCCTCGAGGGCTCCGACCAGGTTTGCACCATCGTAGGCACCAAACTACAACGATGTCATTCAGCCCGGCGGTGTTATGGGTGCGTTTCTCAGGTCCGACCTATTGTCCCCGTTCCCTCGACGTGGCGAACAGTTAGGGTCGATCCGTGAGCACCGTACCCGCCGCGAGCGATCTCGTCATCGTGGCCAACCGCCTTCCGGTCGACCGGGTGGTGGCCCCCGACGGATCGGTCACCTGGCGGCGCTCCCCCGGCGGACTGGTCAGTGCTCTCGAGCCGGTGATGCGGTCGTACGACGGCGCATGGATCGGCTGGGACGGCGGCACCGACAGCACCAACGAGCCCTTCGTGGACGACGGCATGCGGCTGATCCCGGTGCCCATCACGGCCGAGGAGATCGAGGAGTTCTACGAGGGCTTCTCCAACGCGACCCTGTGGCCGCTGTACCACGACGTTGTCGCGAAGCCGTCCTTCCACCGTGAGTGGTGGGACGCCTACCTCACCGTCAATCGTCGCTTCGCGGAGGCGGCCGCCGAGATCGCCGCCGAGGGCGCGATGGTGTGGGTGCAGGACTACCAGCTGCAGCTGGTCCCGGCGATGCTGCGCGACCTGCGGCCCGACCTCCGGATCGGCTTCTTCCTGCACATCCCGTTCCCGCCGCTGGAGCTCTTCCAGCAGCTCCCGTGGCGTCGTCAGCTGCTCGAAGGGCTGCTCGGCGCGGACATCGTCGGCTTCCAGCGGCCGGGTGGCTCGCAGAACTTCGTGCGGCTGGTGCGTCAGCGCGTGGGCCACAAGACGCATCGCGACCTCGTCTACCTGCCCAACGGGCGAACCGTCCAGGCCCAGGCCTTCCCGATCTCGATCGACTACGACGGACTCGAGGAGCTGGCCCGGTCCGACCGTGTCGAGCAGCGGGCCAAGGAGATCCGCGAGCAGCTGGGCAACCCGGACAAGGTCCTGCTGGGCGTCGACCGGCTCGACTACACCAAGGGCATCTACGGCCGGCTGCGCGCGTACGGCGAGCTGATCCGCGACGGGCATCTGAACGTCGAGGACGCCGTCTTCGTGCAGGTGGCGACCCCCTCCCGCGAGCGCGTCGAGCAGTACCGCAAGCTGCGCGATGACATCGACCGCCTCGTCGGGTCGATCAACGGAGACCTCGGCCGCATCGGCCGCCCCGCGATCCACTACATGCACTCGTCGTATCCACGCGAGGAGATGGCGGCGCTGTTCCGTGCGGCCGACGTCTGTGTGGTCACCCCGCTGCGTGACGGCATGAACCTCGTCGCCAAGGAGTACGTCGCCTGCCGGTACGAAGAGGACGGCGCCCTGGTGCTCTCGGAGTTCGCCGGTGCGGCGGACGAGCTGCGTCAGGCCTACCTGGTCAACCCCTACGACATCAACGGCATGAAGGCCACGCTCCTCGAGGCGATCGCTGCCGATCCAAAGGAGCTGCAGCGCCGGATGAAGGCGATGCGCAAGACCGTTTCCGACCACGACGTCAACGACTGGGCCACGTCGTTCCTCGAGGCCCTGCGCCAGGTCAAGCCGACGCACCAGAAGCATCTGAGACCGGCTCGCCGGACCTAGCCGGGCGAGTAGTCTCCCGCTCATGGACCTCATCCCGAAGCCAGGTCAGATCGCCGCTGCCTCGGGGAACGTTGCGCACAAGCTGTTGTACGGCGGCCTCGCTGACCTGCGCACGATGCCCCGCACCCTCATCGACGAGGGCAACCTGCGCGAGGTCTATCACTACCGACCCAGCGGCAAGCTGAAGGAGACCGGCGACCCGATCCTGCTGGTCACGCCGCTCGCCGCACCCTCGCTCTGCTTCGACCTCCGGCGGGGCTGCTCGCTGGTCGAGCACTTCGTCAAGCAGGGTCGACGTACCTACCTCGTCGAGTACGGCGAGGTGTCGTTCAAGGACCGCAATCTCGGGGTGGAGCATTGGATCCGTGAGGTTCTGCCCGAGGCGATCCGAGCCACGAGTGAGCATGCCGGCGGGCGGCCCGTGCACCTCATCGGGTGGAGTCTCGGCGGCATCTTCGGGCTGCTCACCACGGCGGCCCTGGGCGACCGCCTACCGATCGCGACCCTCACGATGGTGGGGTCGCCGATCGACGTGAAGCAGGTCCCGTTGATCGCGCCGATCCAGCCGTTCCTGGGCGCTGTAGGCGGCAGCAGGTACTCCGTCGTCAGCGCGGCCTACCGGGTCATGGGCGGGGCCCCGAAGCCCCTGGTCAAGAAGGCGTTCCAGTTCTCCGCCATCGACAAGGTGGTGACCAAGCCCTTCGTGAAGCTCGCCAAGCTCGACGACACGGAGTTCCTCGCCCAGCTCGAGGCGGTCGACCGGTTCACCGCGAACATGATCGCCTACCCGGGCCGGACGTTCGGCCAGCTCTACCACCGTGTCCTGCGCTCGAACCAGCTCGCATCCGGCGTGCTCAAGTATGAGAACTACACGGTCAAGCTGGCCAACGTGCACGTGCCGGTGCTCGCCTTCGGTGGTCTCGGTGACGGCATCGCACCGATCTCCTGCGTGCGTCCCATCGTCGATCTGCTGACCGGATCTCCTGAGGTCCGCTGGGAGGAGGTGCCCGGCGGCCACCTCGGCATGCTGACCGGTCGCGGGGCCCGGCGCACCACGTGGACCATCATGGACGAGTGGCTCGACCAGCACTCCAGCTCCGCGGCACGCACGAAACCCGTGAAGCGGGCACCCGCCAAGAAGGCTGCGCCGACCAAGCGGGCTCCGGCGAAGAAGGCTGCGGCCGCCAAGAAGGCACCCGCCGAGCCTGCCGCGAAGCGGGCGGCTGCGAAGAAGGCGAAGCCGTCGGTGACGTCGCAGATCGTCTCCGCAGACGTGCCCGACGCACCACCCGCCGACGGTCCCGCGATCGGGTCCAACAAGGATCGGCGCTACGGCTCGTCGGCCTCGCGCTCGCTGGGTCGGTAGCACTCGCCGGCTGCACCGCCTCGGAGTCACCAGCGCCGGCGCCTCCGGCACCGACCGACAGGCCCACCTTCACGTCGTACGTCGCCTTGGGTGACTCCTACACCGCGGGACCGCTGATCCCGATCACGGAAGCCACGACGGGCTGCTTCCGGAGTGACAGCAACTACCCGTCGCTCCTGGCCACGGCCTTGAAGGTCAAGCACTTCACGGACGCGAGCTGCAGCGCCGCCGAGACGCGTCACGTGACCGAGGCGCAGGTCACCGTCGCCGACACGAAGGTCCGAGCGCAGATCGACGCCGTACGTCGCGGGACCGACCTGGTGACGATCGGCATCGGCGGCAATGACTTCGGGCTCTTCGGGCAGGGACTCGTCAACATCGGCGAGATCCCCCCGGATGCTGTGCGCACCATCGGTTCGCGGATCGAGGCGGTTCTGGGTCTCGTGCAACGCCGGGCCCCTCAGGCCAAGGTCGTCCTCGTCGGCTACCCGCAGATCATCGACCCTGCCCAGAGCTGCCGCGCGCTGCCCTTTCCGAGGGACGTGCGCGAGCGGATGGCAAGCCTGCAGCGCAGGCTCAACACGGTGATGGCGGCAGCCGCCACTGCGACGGGAGCCATCTTCGTCGATCTGGTCCCTGTCTCCGCCGGCCACGGGATCTGCAGCAAGCGACCCTGGGTCAACGGCCAAGATGTGGCACGCGGGGGGGCCGCCCCGTACCACCCGTTCGGGGTCGAGATGCGCGCGGTGGCTCGCGAGATCGAGCTCGCGCTTGGCTCGTAGGGTGTGCCCGTGGGCACCTTGAGCTCCCTGGTCGGGCGAGGACTGATCGCAGCCGACTGGGCGGACGCGTTGGCACCGGCCGAGAGCCACCTCGCAGCAGCGGGCGAGTTCCTGCGCGCCGAGATTGCCGCCGGTCGCACCTACCTCCCGCACGGGGACCACATCCTGCGTGCGTTCGGGCAGCCGTTGGCCGACGTCCGAGTTCTGATCGTGGGGCAGGATCCCTACCCGACTCCCGGGCATCCGGTCGGACTCTGCTTCTCCGTCGCGCCGGACGTCCGGCCGATCCCCAAGAGCCTAATCAACATCTACAAGGAGCTGCAGTCCGACCTCGGGGTCGAGCCGCCGCCGAACGGCGACCTCACACCATGGACCCGGCAGGGCGTGCTGCTGCTCAACCGGGTACTCAGCGTGCGGCCGGGCGTGTCCGGCTCGCACCGCGGCAAGGGCTGGGAGCAGGTCACCGAGTGCGCGATCGAGGCGCTCGCGAAGCGGGGTGGTCCGCTGGCCGCGATCCTGTGGGGCCGCGACGCGCAGTCCCTCAAGCCGATGCTCGGACCGATCCCCTGGGTCGAGTCGGTGCACCCCTCGCCGCTGTCGGCGCACGGAGGGTTCTTCGGCTCCCGGCCGTTCAGCCGGGTGGACAAGCTTCTCGTCGACCAGGGCGGCGAGCCGGTGGACTGGAGGCTCTGAGCCCCGCGCCGGTCGAGCCGCGACGTGGAGCGCTAGCGGAACAAGCGTGTCGAGACCACCGCCGGCTACACGGAACCCCAGCCACGAACAGCTGCTTGTGGTCCAGTTCGCTTGCGCGTCGCCAGTGGTCTCGACACGGTCGCTCGCCCAGGGGCTCGCGTCCCGGCTCGACCGGCGGTCAACAGGTGGTGTCGAGGTCCGAGCCCTCGAGGCGGCCGAGGATATGCCCCATGATCCGTTCCAGCGCCTCGACGTCCTCCTTGCTCAGCCCGTCGTACACGAGGCTGCGCACGGTCTCGACGTGACCCGGTGCGGCTTCGACGAGGACGTCGTAGCCCTCATCGGTGAGGTGCACCATCGTCACGCGTCGGCTCTCGGCGCAGGGCAGCCGCTCGACGAGGCCGCGCGACTCGAGCTTGGTGATGACGTGCGAGAGGCGCGACAGCGATGCGTTCGTCCGGCCGGCGAGGGCACTCATCGTGTGCATCCGGTCCGGCTTCTCCGAGAGCATCGCCAGGCACAGGTAGCCGAAGTGCGTCAGGTCGGAGTCACGCTGGAGCTGTGAGTCCAGCGCGGGGTTGAGCTTGAGCATGACGCCGGCGAGCTTGAGCCACGACTGGAGCTCGTCGTCGGTGAGCCATCTGGGCATGGGGTCATCCTAGCATGAAACTTGACGGTTCAAGTGTTTCAGGTATCGTTGTTTCCATGGACCGTATGCCCGCCCTGTACATCGGACACGGCGCCCCGCCGTTGCTCGACGACCCCCTGTGGAGCGGGGAGCTCGCGGCGTGGGCGCAGGACCTGCCGCGCCCCCAAGCCATCCTGATCGTGTCCGCCCACTGGGAGTCCGCGCCGGTGATGCTCTCGGCCACCGCAGCGGGCACTCCCCTGGTCTACGACTTCGGCGGGTTCGCGCAGCGCTACTACGAGATGACCTACAAGACGCCGGACGCATCAGCCTTCGCCGACCGGGTCGCCGCCATGATGCCGTCGCACGAGCCCGTCCACCAGCACCCGTCACGAGGCCTCGACCACGGCGCGTGGGTCCCCCTGACGATCATGTACCCCGAGGCCGACATCCCGGTCCTGCAGATGTCGCTGCCGACGTCCGACCCGGGCCAGCTGCTGGAGCTGGGCCGGCGGATCCGGCCACTGCGCGACGAAGGCGTGCTGGTGATCGGATCGGGTTTCCTCACGCATGGGCTGCCGTTCCTGCGCGACTTCAGCCTCGATGCGGCCCCACCGGGCTGGTCGGTCGACTTCGACCTCTGGGCAGCGGACGCGCTTGCGCGTGGTGACATCGACGAGCTCGCGTCGTACGCCGACAAGGCACCAGGCCTGCCGTACGCGCACCCGACGGTGGAGCACCTCACGCCGTTGTTCGTCACGCTCGGCGCAGCCACCGACCCGGAGACGCCGGGTGAGCAGCGGATCGACGGCTACTGGATGGGGCTGTCGAAGCGGAGCCTGCAGGTCGCGTAGACGTTCGTTCCGCGGCCGAGGATCATCGGGGGCATGAGCGAGACAGCGCAGCGGTCCGGTGCCGTGCCCCTCGTCGCGATCGGCTCAGGGGCTGTGGTCGCCGTCCTTCTCGGCGTCTACGGCGCGCAACATGAGCCGACGTTCGAGGACATCACGACCTTCGGGTTCCCGACGCTCACCGCCATGAAGGTGTGGCTGGCGGTCGCGGCGGGAGTCATGGCAGTCGGTCAAGTCTTCGGCGCACTCTGGCTCTACGGCAAGCTCCCGATGGCCCCGCCGTCCTGGCTGGGAGTGGGCCACCGGATCTCCGGCTTTGCAGCTGTCGCGCTGAGCCTGCCCGTGGCCTACCACTGCCTGTGGTCGCTCGGCTTCCAGGACTACGACACCCGGGTACTGGTGCACTCCATCGCAGGCTGCGCGCTGTACGGCGCGTTCGTCTTCAAGGTCGTCGGCGTGCACAGCAAGCAGGCCCCGCGATGGCTGTTGCCCTTCGCGGGCAGCCTGCTGTTCACGGCGTTCCTGGTCGTGGTGCTGACCTCGGCCGGGTGGTACCTCAACGAGTTCGGACTCCCGGAGGGGCCGGCGTACTAACGAATGCGGAGCTTGCGCATCCAGGTGAGCCCCTTGAGGGTCTGCTTCATGTTCTCCGCATAGGGCTTGTCGTTGTTGTTGGTGAGCACCTGCTTCTTGAGCACCGCGACGTTCTGCACGTCGGTGTACTTGAGCAGGCCGGCATCACCGTGCCGCGCGCCAACACCGGAGTTCTTCAGGCCGCCGGACGGCGTCGCCTTGGAGGAGTACGACGCGGCGAGCCCGTCGTTGATGTTGATCCCGCCGGACCTGATGCGGCGACCGACCGCCTCTGCGGCCTTGAGGTCCGTGCCCCAGACACTGGCATTGAGGCCGTAGTCGGTGTCGTTGGCTGCATCGACGGCCTCGTCCACGGTGTCGAACGTGTAGATCGACACGACGGGGCCGAATGTCTCCTGCGTCGCGTGGATCATGTCCTTGGTGACGCCGGTGAGCACCGTGGGCTCGACGAACGTCGGGCCGAGGTCGGGACGGGCCTTGCCGCCGGTGAGCACGGTCGCACCCTTCTCCACGGCGTCTTCGATGTGCGACAGCACGCGGTCGCGCTGCGGCTCCGACACGAGGCCGCCCATCTCCGGCTCGAAGTCGTACGACGCCCCGAGCTTGATCTCCTCGACAGCCTTCACGAAGCGGCGGGTGAACTCGTCGGCCACTGACCGGTGCACGTAGATGCGCTCGATGTGCATGCAGGCCTGGCCGGCGTTGAGGTACGTGCCGAAGAGCGCGCCCGGGACCGCCTCGTCGAGGTTCGCGTCGGCCAGCACGATGAGCGGGTTCTTGCCGCCGAGCTCCAGCGTGCAGTCGATGAGGTTCTGCCCGGCCCGTGCTCCGACGTACCGGCCGGTGGCGGTCGAGCCGGTGAACATGACGAAGTCGGCGTTGTCGATCAGGTGCGGACCGACATCGGGACCCTCCCCGCAGACGAGCTGGACGAGGCCCTTCGGGATGCCGGCGTCGTAGAGGAGGCTCACGCCGTACGCGACGCAGAGGGTGGACTTGTTGTCCGGCTTCAGCACGACGCCGTTGCCGGCCATCAGGGCAGGCATCGAGTCGGAGAGGCTGATCGCGAACGGGAAGTTCCACGGCGAGATCAGGCCGACGACACCCTTGGGCACCCGCACCTCGGTGGACGACGAGACGATCGGCACGACACCGCCGCGCTTGCGCTCCTTGAGCACCCGCGGCGCCACTTTGAGGTAGTGGCTGGTCGTCATGGCGACGTCGCAGACCTCCTCGAAGGCCATCCGCCGCGCCTTGCCGACCTCCACCTGCATCAGGTCGGTGATGACCTCGTGGTGCTCGAGCACGAGCGCGTGGAAGCGCTTCATCACGTCGAGTCGTCGGTCGAGCGGCCAAGCCGACCAGATCTGCTGGGCGGCGCGCGCCTCGGCGTACGCGTTCTGGATGTCTTCCGGGGAGGACTGCGGGAGGGCGGTGATCACCTCGCCCGTGTAGACCTCGGTGTGCTTGTACGTCGCGCCGCCGCTCGCGGCGACCATGCCGGTGAGCTTGGTCAGGAGCGCATCGGTGATGGTGGCAGGCAGGGTCATGCGGAAACTGTAACGCGTTCTAGTTCTTGTCGGAAGTCTTTGCTTTCACCAAGTGACCTTCCGGACCACCGTGCCGTCCGCTTCGGCGGAGATGTAGCCGCCTTCGGTGTACTTGTTGCTGGCGTACGCGTACATCACCGCCTTGTCCGACTCGTCAGGCGCGTTGACGATGATGTACCAGGAGTTCGGCTCCTCGACCTGCTTGCGGGCGAGGCGCAGCAACCGGAGCATCGCCTCGGCTTCGATGGACGCGAGGTCGATCCGGGGGCTGGAGGAGCGGCCGAAGCTGTCACGCGACGCGAGGGTCTTCCCGTCCCAGTAGAAGTACTGCTGCCGCAGCGTCTCCCGGTCCTCCGGGAGCTGGAGTACGGCGTACGCGGGGTAGAGGGTCGCGTCGAACACCTGCGTCGTGCCGGTCTGCTGGCGGATCGCGTCCAACAGGTCGCGCAAGCCGGCTGCGCTCAGCACGTCGGCGGACCCTCCGGGCCCCTGCGACTCTTGGTGCTCGGGCGTGGGACTGGCGCTGGGGGTGCCGCCCGACGGGTCTGCGGTGTCGACCCCGGAGAGCTGGTTGACCAGGAACACGACGAGCACGATCCCGACGACGACGGAGACGATCCCCCCGACCAGCGGCCCGAACGGGAGGGTCCGGCTGCGCCCGGGAATGGGCTCAGGCGAGGGCAGGGGTCCGTCCGGCGTACTCATCAGGCCACCGTAGTGCCGCCGGGCATCGCGCTGCGAAGGCAAAATTTGACTGAAAGGACGACGCAGATCTAGCCGAACGGACGATGGCGTGGCACCTTGGAATCGTCATCAAAAAGGGGTGGTGGGTATGACGCTCTACCGAATTTCCAGCATCTTCCTCGTCCTGTCCTGCTTTTGCCTCGCAATCGCAGTCGCACTCGGGGACTCGTACTACACGGTGATCTCGACCATCTGCGTCCTGCTCGCCAGCCAGTGCTTCGCGAGCGGGATCGAGCAGGAGACAGGCGCGCCCAACTGGCACGCCTAATGCAGCCCTCCCAGGGCCGTCAGAAGGTGTACCTGTAGCTCGCCCACGACGAACCCGAGCCCGCCGCCGAGCCAGACGACGAGCCACTCGTCGTCCTTGAAGACGGGCCGGATCATCGCCTCGAAGTCGTCGTCGTTGAGGTTCTCGAAAGCCTTCACGACGGTGTTCTCGATGTCCATCGCGGTCATCACGTAGTCGTCGAGCTGCTCGGCGGCCTCGGGCAGGACCTGACGAGCCCTGGCGATCACCAGGTCGCGCGCCTCGTTGTAGCGCCGGCTACCGATCGCCGCCGTCACCACCGGCGCCGTGACGCCGAGCTCGTCCCGGATCGCTTGGTCGATCTCACCCCGGATCATGCCGAAGAGCCGCTCGACCAGCGCGCCACTCATCAGCGCGTTCATGATCACCTTGGGCGTCAGCACGCTCTGGGCGACGTCTGACGCGTAGCCTCCGATGAACCGGTTCCGGTGCTTGAAGAACATGCCGTGCCAGGGCAGGAAGCCGAGGTACTTGGTGGGCTTGCGCGGCAGGAAGATCATCTGCAGCGCGATCCAGTCCGACACCAGGCCGACGATGAGGCCGAAGATCGGGATGATCAGCGTGCTCTCGGTGAAGCAGTAGACGACGAGCTGGATGCCACCCACGACGCCGCCGAAGACCAGCCCGAAGAACTTCATGAAGTCCAAGATCATCGGGATGTTCTTCCTGACCATCTGGTTCAGGATCTCCTTCTCCTCGATGAGAAGGTCCGTGACGATGTAGCCGAGGTCGAAGAGCCCGTCGGTGTTGGCCTTCGCGTAGTCGAAGAGCGAGTGGATGACCTGCGGAGCCCGGGCTCGAGCCCGGGCGGCGATGGCGTTCTTGACCGGCTGTGGCAGCTGGTCCCACCGGTCGCCGATCAGCTCGCGGCCGATGGGGTCGATCGAGCCGACGATGAGGCTGTCGCACTCCTTGGCCACTTCGCGGGCATCGAGCCGGTCGATGAGCTCACGCGGGTCGATGAGGTTGTTGAGTACGACGTCCGCGGCGTGGCTGGCGAACTTGGCGGCGCGGCGCGGGAGCTGGCCCTGCCAGCCGATCGGGCCGATGCCGACGAAGTTGAGCGGCTTGAAGACCATCCAGATCGCGAGGACCTTCGTGATCCAGCCGATGAACGCGCCGACGACCGGCATCAGCAGCAGGATGACCGGATGGTCGATGAAGACCTGCCACGCCTCGGCGGGCGTGTTCATGCGCCAGGCCTCGTGTGCTCCCACAGCTCGCGGCCGCGTTCGCTGAGCTGCAACGTCCGACGCAGGACGCGTGCGGGCAGCTTGCCCATCTCCCCTTCCTTCAGGGCGACGCGTACGACCTTCTCGGCGAGCAACAGCTCGTAGCCCTTGGGGTTGGACTCGTCCTCAGGCCCCGTCTCGACAAGGCCGAGCGCACGAAGATGCGTGACATACACAGGGGTCATCTGAGGCAGCGTCAGGGCCGCCGTACGCCCGATCAGCGACGCGTTCTCGAGGATCCGGCCGTGTCCCGAGCGAGGCAGCACGTGTAGGAGCGGCGGTGTCTCGACGCCTTCGGCGAGAGCGGCGATGATCCGCGCCTCGTCAGGGACCAGCTGCTGGAGTACCGACGCGAACCAGTCCCCACGGCTCGCGGCCGCGTCCTGGAGCACCGAGCGCTCCAGCAGGCTCGCCATCAGGTCGCGGGGAGTGCTGGACGCGACGCTCGTCAGCTGTCGTCCCGACTGTGCGACGGGCGCGATGGAGGCCTCCATGCGCGAACGCAGCAGCCGGAAGAGCTCCGTCTCGGCGCGGCTCGCAGTCGACCCGGCCAGCTCGAGCGCCCGCGCAGGCACCTCGCCCAACGGAAGCCGTCTGGCCACACCGGCCGCCACATCGAAGATCCCCACACACGAAACCTAGTGGAGCGGAGCGTTGTTAGAACACCGTGCCCGCATCCTGCTGCACGATGCGCTCGAGGCTCCGCTCGGCCAGCGCCGCGATGGTCAAGGACGGGTTCACCGCGCCGGTCGAGCCGGGGATCGTGGCGCTGTCC
>DATILB010000445.1:0-3471 GCA_035477015.1 Nocardioidaceae bacterium
GGATCCGACTACGGTGGGCTCATGGCCGACCAGTCCCGCGAGTTCGACATCATCGTATTCGGCGCCACCGGCTTCGTCGGTGAACTGACCGCCGAGTACCTCGCCCAGCGTGCGCCCGCCGAAACCCGGATCGCCCTCGCCGGTCGCAGCGAGTCGAAGCTGCGCGAAACCCGATCACGGCTCCCCGAATCGGCGGCTTCCTGGCCGCTGATCGTCGCCGACGCGGACTCGCCTGCGTCGCTGGACGCCATGGTCGCCCGGGCGCGTGTGATCGCGACCACCGTGGGCCCCTACCTGAAGTACGGCGAGGCGCTGGTCGGGGCAGCGGCCTCGGGCGGCACCGACTACGTCGACCTGACTGGCGAGGTGCCGTTCATTCGCTTCTCCATCGACAAGTACGACGACGTCGCCCGGGCCACCCACGCCCGCATCGTGCACGCGTGCGGGTTCGACTCGATCCCCTCCGACGTCGGCGTCTACGCGCTGTTCCGGAAGGTCCAGGAGGACGGCGAGGGCACGCTGACCGAGACTACGAACGTAGTCACCCGGATCAGGGGAGGTGCGTCGGGAGGCACCGTGGACTCGATGCGCGTCATCTCTGGGCTGGCCCGCGATCCCGAGACCCGCAAGGTGCTGCTCAACCCACAGGCCCTTTCCTCCGGTCCGGGCGCGATGCCCGAGGCCAGCCGGAGCTCCGAGCCCAGCGACATGCCGATCCGGAGCGCCGCGTCGGTCGACCCCTCGCTCTCGGGCGGCCTCGGACCGTTCTTCATGTCCAGCTTCAACACGCGGGTCGTCCGGCGTACCAACTTCATGCTCGATGGTGCCTACGGGGACTCGTTCCGCTACGGCGAGGCGATGTCGTTCGGCAAGAACCGCTTCGTGGCACGGGTGGCGGCCGGAGCCGCCAGCGGAGCGCTTGGGGCATTCTTCGCAGGCATGGCTTTCAAACCCACCCGGCGGGTGCTCGACCGGTTCCTTCCCAAGCCCGGCGAAGGGCCGGACGCGAAGGCGCGCGAGCGGGGCTACTTCGAGCTGCAGGCGTTCACGCGGACCACCACCGGCAAGCGCTACCGCTCCGTGACGGCTGCGCAGGGGGACCCTGGCTACAAAGCCACCGCGATGATGTTCGGCGAAGCCGCACTCACCCTCGCCCTGGACCGGTCCGACCTTCCCGACCGGTACGGCGTACTGACTCCTGTCAGCGCGATGGGAGACGCCTTGGTGGCTCGCCTGCGGGCCGCCGGGATGACGATCGAGGCGTCCGCTCTGGACTGAGGGCGGTCACTCCCACTCAACCTAGGCCTGCGCTCCGCGAGTACCGGATTTCAGGGAGCGGTCGCCACGACGTGGAAGTTGGAGGCGGTCAGCGTGCCTCCCGACGTCCCCAAGTCGCAGTACAGCTCGCGGAGCTGGATGCTCATGACGTGGTCACCGGCGGGCACCCAAGCGACTTTGACCTCCTTTGTGGACCCCGAATTGTGGGTTGACACGTAGGTAGCCACGTCGAGGGACTTCCCGTCGATGTGGACCACAGCGGTATCCATGAAGTCGCCGCCAGGGCAGTGGTCCGCGCTCGCCAGCAACTCGCCTACCATCCGGACGTCGAGGAAGCCGGGCACTGCCGTGCTGAACGACGTACTGGCGATGACCTGGCCGTTGGTGTTACCGCCAGCGAACAAAGCCGGGCCAGCGAAGTCGATTGCCGCGACAGAGCCGCTGGACCCGCCGCCAGTCGACGCAAGGTCTTGACTTGCGATCGAGCCGTCCTGGATGTCAGCCCCGCTGAGACTGCCATTCTGCACATCGGCGCCGCTCAGCGATCCGTCGACGATGTTCGCGCCCGTGAACATCGCGCTCGCGGCGTATGCTGTGCCGCCGGAAACAGCCACGACGAGCGCCAGCAGGGCTATGGACTGACGACCGAGAACTGTTGCGATGTAACCGAGCACGATTTCCCCTTGGCTGCTGAGATTGTGCCAGGAGTGTGTCAGTCATTGACCGGGACCACCACTTGTCGCATACGCGAGCGATACCCGGTTCTCATGGGCGGTTACTCCCACTCGATGGTGCCGGGCGGCTTGCTCGTGACGTCCACCGTGACGCGGTTGACCTCGCGCACCTCGTTGGTGATCCGGGTGGAGATCGACTCGATCACGTCGTACGGAAGGCGAGCCCAGTCCGCGGTCATCGCGTCCTCGGAGGTCACTGGTCGCAGCACCACCGGGTGGCCGTAGGTGCGGCCGTCGCCCTGGACGCCGACCGAGCGGACGTCGGCCAGCAGCACGACCGGGAACTGCCAGATGTCGCGGTCGAGTCCGGCGCGGGTGAGCTCCTCCCGCGCGATGGCGTCTGCCTCACGAAGGATGTCGAGTCGCTCGCGCGTCACCTCGCCGATGATGCGGATGGCGAGGCCTGGCCCGGGGAAGGGGTGCCGCCAGACGATCTCGGCAGGCAGACCGAGCTGCTCGCCGACCAAGCGCACCTCGTCCTTGAAGAGGGTGCGAAGCGGCTCGACGAGCTGGAACTCGAGGTCCTCGGGAAGTCCGCCGACGTTGTGGTGCGACTTGATGTTCGCAGTGCCGGTGCCGCCACCGGACTCGACGACATCGGGGTAGAGAGTGCCCTGCACCAAGAAGCCGACCTCGCCCTGCGACTCTGCGACGACCTCGGCCTCGGCCTGCTCGAAGACCCGGATGAACTCGCGTCCGATGATCTTGCGCTTCTCCTCCGGGTCGGTCACGCCCGCAAGTGCGTCGAGGAACCGCTTCTCCGAATCAACCACACGCAGGGAGATCCCCGTGGCTGCGACGTAGTCGCGCTCGACCTGCTCGGCCTCGCCCTTGCGGAGCAGCCCGTGGTCGACGAAGACACACGTGAGCCGGTCACCGATCGCGCGTTGGACGAGAGCCGCAGCGACCGCCGAGTCGACGCCGCCGGACAGACCGCAGATGGCACGACGGTCGCCGATCTGGGCGCGGATCTTCTCGATCTGCTCCTCGACGATGTTCACCATCGTCCAGGTCGGGCGGCAGCCGGCGATGTGGTGCAGGAAGTGCGTGAGGACAGTCTGGCCGTGCTCGGTGTGCAGCACCTCGGGGTGCCACTGGACTCCCGCCAGGCGACGGTCGAGGTCCTCGAATGCGGCAACCGGCGTGACCTCGGTCGAAGCCAGCACCGAGAAGCCTTCCGGCGCCTTCACGACGGTGTCGCCGTGGCTCATCCACACCTTGTGCTCCGCGGGTACGTCGGCCAGCAGCGTGCCGGGAGCGGTGACCCGAACCGGCGTACGGCCGAACTCGGAGGTCCCCGTGTGCGCGACCTCCCCGCCGAGCGCACGAGCCATGACCTGGAAGCCGTAGCACATGCCGAACACCGGGACACCGGCCGTGAACACGTCGGTGGAGATCCCCGGGGCGCCGTCGGCGTAGACCGAGGACGGGCCCCCGGACAGGATGATCGCCTTGGGCC
>DATILB010000446.1:0-5337 GCA_035477015.1 Nocardioidaceae bacterium
CCGGGTCAAGACCCACGGCAAAGGGTGGCGACATATCCGGGTCGGACCCCGCAGCTACCTGTGGCGCACCCCGACCGGCTACTGGTACCGCGTCGACCCCGACGGCACCCACGCACTGGGCAAGAACATCTCAGTGATGGAGGAGAAGCTCTTGGACCTCGTGCGCGCTGCTTGAGTCCGGCGCGGGTCGCTCATGCCCGCGGTCAACATGCCCCACATCGCCGCCAGCAGGGCTCCGCCGGTATGGAGGTAAGTGCCTACCCAACATCCACGACGTTTTGGGATTAGGCTCCACAGGTGGGCAGCGTCGGCCAGGCGATCGAGTTGCGGCCGGACGCGGATGGTCGTTGGCTGGCCTACGCAGACCCTGACCACGAGTCAATCACCGGAATGTTCGGAGGATGGACCTCGGCGGTCGTGCTCAACGCGGTGATGCGCTCGTCGCAGACCGCAGCGATCCCGGTGTCGATGACTATCAACTTCATCGGCTCGATCTCGGCCGGTGCGGACGTCGCCCTCGAGGTGAAGCGCATCGGTGGCAGTCGCTCGATCCAACACTGGCGGGCAGCTGTCCGAAACGGCGAGTCGGACGTGCTGGCGGCGGCCATGGTGGTTCTGGCCGAGCGCCGCACGACGGATCCGCACGTCGAGCTGGCCATGCCCCCGGCTCCGGATCCCGCCACTCTGGAGCAGATCCACGCGCCTTTACCCCAGGGGCTCCAGACCGAGATCAGGGTGGTGTCCGGCGAGTTCGCCAGCGGCAGGACGGCAGGCAGCATGTGGGTGAAAGACGCGTCGGGCCGTGCCCTGGACCACCTGCACCTGGCCTACATGGCCGACCAGTACGCGCCCAGATCGTTCTTCTGGGGAGTCGGACTCCGGCCGTCCGCGACCATCACGATGTCGATCTACTTCCATGCGACGGCCGAGGAGATCTCCGCGGTGGGAGCCGACTACATCCTGAACGAGGCTGTCGGAACCCGAGGTGAGAGCTCCACGTCGGGCCAGCAGGCGAGGCTGTGGAGTCGCGACGGGACCCTGTTGGCCACGAGCGAACAGCTGTGCTGGTACCGCTGATGGATTGTGGACGAGTTCTACCGACTCGGATTCTGTCGCAATCGTTGTCGCGATGCCGACCCAGCCGCCAAGGTGCGTCTGAGCGCCGCCAGTCGCGTCTGAGCCGCATCCCCGGAAATACTTCGAGCGTGCGTCTTAGCCTCGTGCTCCTATCGCTCCTCGTCGCGTTCACTTCGTGCTCCGCGGACGAGCCGGACCCTGATCGTTTCCGACGGTTGCAAGGCAAGATCTCCGCCGCCTTCACAGCTGCTAATGAGCTGAACGACCCGCGAACTGTTGCTCAGGCGAACAAGCACTACGGCTTCGACCACAAGGACGATCTCGTGGCGGTGCTGTGGGACGCAAACCGCTTTGGCGGCTACGTGTGGTGCATCGAGAGCCGAGCGGACGACACGTACGCGTATCGGATCGATACCGTCAAGAAGACGGCTGAGTATTTGGGGGACGGGCGATGTTCACCTGAAGAATCCGCCGCCGTGGTCGTGGGTGATCTCCGTGGACACTGGCTAGAGGGCGCGGACCTGATGCTGCCGACCGGCTAGCTTCCAGCGCACGACCGGCTGTGCGTTAGGTCACTCCGCCGCCGTACGGGCAATCCGTACTTGCCATATTGGAAAGTTCAAAGCATACTTTCCAATATGGAAACTCCAGCAAGCCGTCCGACGCCCGACGAGGCCGCAGCGGCGCTGCTCGACGCCGCAGCTGCCCGGGACCAGCTCTCGCACAGACTGGCGCTACCGTCCTGGTTCCACACCTCGATCGCCATGGCGATCGTCGTCCAGACCGCCACCACGGCCGTGGGAGTGGCCGACCAAAGCGCGGCAGGGATGGGTTTGGTGGTTGCCGGCTTGGTCCCGTTCGTGCTCGTAGCGGCAGTTCAGCTCGTCCGCTTCCGAAGGCTGAACGGCGCTTGGGTCGGCGGCTTGGCGAGCAGGGTCGTCTTCGGCACAGATGCGGCGGCATCGACGGCGCACCTCCTGGCCGTGGGCGCAGCGATCTGGGCTGCGTTCGAGGAGGCCTGGTGGCTCGTTGGCCTGTGCGCGATCGCCGGCGGAGTGGCCTACTCACTGTGCGGCGTCCGCTGGATGCGGTCCTACCGTGGTGACCCGGCTTCCCAGAGCCGTGGCGAGTCGGCCCTCCTGCTGACCGCCCTGGGCGTTTCGCTGTTCGCCGGTATCGCACTGCTGGTCGTGGTGGGCGCACGCTGATGGCGGATTTGGACCGACATCTCGTGGCCCCCGCCCGACTCAAGCTGACGACGATGCTGACCGCTGTGTCCGAGGTCGAGTTCGCGGTCCTTCGTGACGGCCTGGGCGTGAGCGACTCAGTGCTCTCCAAGCATGTGGCCACGCTCGCAGACGCCGGCTACGTGCGCAGTCGCAAGGGCACGCACGATGGCCGGCGCACGACGTGGGTGGCGCTCTCCCCGGCCGGCCGGAAGGCGCTGCGCAACCACGTGGCGGCTCTGCGCGAGATCATCGACGGCCTCGACTGAGGTAGTGATCGCGCGCCTCCACAAATGAGTCTTTCCGCCGCCTGGTGGCGCGTTGTTCCATCGGCAGGTAGCTAATGGAACGGATAGTGGCGATTCTGGAGCGCTGCGCGACGCCACCGCGCGCCGGTAACGTGGCGGGATGTCTCGCGATCTGCTCGGTATCGAGGTCGAGGGTGCCGTTGCGGTGCTCAGACTGATGCGTCCGGAGAAGCGCAACGCTCTCAACCAGGAGTTGGTGGAGCAGCTCGGTGCCTTCTTCGGCGACCCACCTGTGGGGATTAGAGCGGCCGTTCTGCTCGCAGAAGGGGATCACTTCTGCGCCGGGCTCGACCTCGACGAGCACAGCAAGCGCAGCCCGTTCGAAGCCATGGCGCAATCCCGGCTATGGCATCGAGCGTTCGAGTCTGTCGAGCACGGCCAGGTCCCGCTCGTCGCCGCGCTTCACGGCGCCGTCGTCGGTGGCGGCCTCGAGCTCGCGCTGACGGCGCACGTGCGAGTTGCAGAGCCGAGCGCGTTCTACGCGCTTCCGGAGGGTCGGCTCGGGATCTTCGTGGGCGGCGGGGCGTCGGTCCGCGCGGGTCGCGTCCTGGGCGCGGACCGGATGCGAGAGCTGATGCTCACCGGCCGGCGTCTCTCAGCGGAGGAGGGCCAGCGTCTCGGCCTCTCTCACGAGTTGGTCGACGCGGGCGCGGGCGCGGCCGAGGCCCGTGCCCGGGCGCTTGCGCTCCAGATCGCGGGCAACGCCCCGCTGACAAACCAACTGATCCTCACCGCACTCCCTCGCATCGGTGACATGTCCCGCGGTGATGGATTCTGGGTGGAGGCGCTGACCACGGCGGTCAGCCAGAGCACGGCCGATGCCGACGAGGGCCTTCGCGCCTTTCTGGAGAAGAGGCCACCGAACTTTCGCGGCGAGTGAGCTGCTCAGCCAGGCTCGAATTCTCCTGACGCAGGAGCTTCCAGCACGACGCCACGCACGCAGGCTGCCGCGTGGAGGGCGTGCGTCACAACGCCGCGACTCGGCAGATGAGGAAGGAACCCCGCGACCCGGGGTAGCGTCGTACCACTATGCAGTTCTTGACCTGCGTCTTTGTGGCCGAGACTTGTTGTGGGCTCGTAGAGTGCGGCTCGGATACGGCTCCCGGAGGTCAAGAGGGGCGGGCTGGCGAGACCGCGGTCTGGGATCTGGCACCCGACCAAGAGTTGTCGAGCTCAACGCGTGAATTCACCGCCATGGTGTCGCGGCTCGCCTGCAACGGAGGAGTAACCGGCGAGGTCTTTCCTCCAATAGTTCACACGACGGAGGCCGAGGTTGTCGTCACCTTCAGCGTGGCTCCTAAGGGGCCGGGTGCCGCGACGTGCCAAGGGAATGACTGGGTCGCCTACGGGGTCACGCTCGAAGAGCCACTGGGCGGACGGGCACTGGTGGATGGTGCTTGCTTGGGTGGAGAACGACGAGCCACGACGTCGTTCTGCAGCCCTGACGCGACACGCTCCCCCGCTTTGCCTGCGTCATCTTCCACCCCGGCGACGGTGGCTAAGCCTGGTCAGTTCGCTTCGTTGGAGAGGGATACCTCTCTAACGTGTCCGAACGGTCGAAGCGTCGGCGCGACCATGGACTACTGGAATGAACCCACGGGTGAGGCGAGCCCGGAAGCGGCCGCTCAGGCTTTCTTCGAGGCTCGGCAGTTATCTGGGAATCATGTCTCCGACTACGTTCTTCAGATTGACCCGCCGACCCGCGATAGGCGCACGTTCGTGGGAATTCGTCGCATTGATGGCGAGCTCTATGCACTCGCCCAGCTCGTGCGGACCAGGTCGGGTGGATGGCGCCTCGACTGGTACCGGCACTGCGCTGGCGGCAAGTGAGAACCCAACCTCTGCGGGCGTGGTCGCCTGGGTGCTGCACATCGCCGCAACCGAGCGTGACATGGGAAAGGGCATCTGTCCGCGGCTCAGTCGACTTGCGCGATGGCCCTAACCAGTTCGACTGAAACGAAGCCACCAGCAGGATCACCGATGTGAGCCCGGCTGTCTGCGGAGTGGGCGCGGTTGTCGCCCATCACCCATAGGTGGTCCGAGGGGACGGACTCATTGAACTGGTACTCCGAAGGGGCGCCGACTATGTATGACTCCTCGAGTGGGGTCCCGTTGACGGTTATCCGACCGTTGCTGTCACAGCACACGACGTGGTCGCCGCCGATGCCAATCACTCGCTTGACAAGGAGGGCTTGCGCATCCGGTTCCGCGTCACCGAACCACCCTTCGGGGTACTCGAACACGATGACATCTGAGCGTGTGGGCTTGTAATTCTCCACCCCGCGAGCACTGAATTCCTCGTTGAACTTGAGCGTCGGTTCCATCGAGCTAGAGGGCATCGTGAACGAAGCCGTCTCGCCTCCACATGAAGCTGAGGAGAGCAGAGCGAAGATGCATGCCAGCAACTTGGTGACCTCTGCGGGCGAGAACATGGCGTCAACCTAGCCGCATGAGCGAGGTCAGTCAGCCATTTGAGCGAGCCGCTTGTCGTTGCTTCGCCGCAAGTCTCCCCGGCAGTGCACTCCGCCGCCACTCGGCTTCGTCCCGCTAGCCTCCGACGTGTGGATGTCACTCAATACATGACGGATTACGCCTCACTCCGGTTCTTCCTCTTGAATGGGGCCGAGGCCGCTGCGTTCCTCGTGGTAGCGGCGTACTCACTTATGGCATTGCGCCGCGGACCTTGGGCGAAGCTCGGCGCTCTCGGTGGCGTCAGTGGTGGGCTC
>DATILB010000447.1:0-21688 GCA_035477015.1 Nocardioidaceae bacterium
TCACCCTCATAGCGGTGGTCGCCATCGCCGGTGCGGCCCTGACAGGCCTTGGCAGGGGCGGCCGGTTCTCCCGCAGTGGACGCGGGGCCAGCACCTGGGGCGCCTTCGGAGCGGGGAGCTTCCTCGGGCCCGGGTCGCGCCACAAGCACAACACGAGCTCCGGATCGAGCGGCTTCAGCGGGAGTGGCGGTTCCGACGGCGGGAGTGGCGGTTCCGACGGCGGCGGTTCCTCCAGTTTCTGACCCGGTGCGGGCCGCTACGGGGTCGCGACCGTGTCTGCTCCCTTGAGCCGCTCGAGGTTGGCCAGTGCGGGCCCCACGTGCTGGCCGAGCGAGCCCAGCGCGTCGAGGACCTGAGCTTCGTCGATATGGTCGCGGACTCCCTTGCTGGGATTGAGCCGGGACTCGTTGGTCCAGGCGGCCAGATCCGGTTCGGCGTCCCGGCCGATGAGTCCGAGCATGCTCACGCGCGCCCATTCGTCGAGATCGGCAACCTCGCCGCTGAAGCACACCGGCGCGCACAGCCGGTTGCGCTCCCGGTCGTCATCGCGCAGCGCCTCCACGAGTCCGAGCGTCGCGCCGCTCCAGCAGGCGTATCCGGGCGTGACGTACTGCATCGTGATCCGCCCGGGTTCGAAGACGGGACGGAGCGCCTTGATCTGAACGCCTTCGGCCGTGCAGTCGACGTACACCTGCTTCGGATCGGAGGCGAGCGTCCCGCCGTCCATGTCCACCCGCTCCCCGGACACGTGCCGCACATAACCTTGGCGGACAACGTTCTGGATCGTCCGCAGCGCGTCGACCTCGCTCATGCTGATCGTCGCGCCTCGCTGCATGGTCGCGTCGACGTCGCGGTCGACGCGCACGAACACGCCGGACTCCTCGAGGCGGAGCGCCATGTCCGCACCGCCCTGGCACTGCGCGGCTGCCTCCATCCACCGCGCCTGCATCTGCATGTACGAGCCGACGAGGTCCAGCGGCTGCATGAACACCCGGTCGAACAGCCAAGCCTCTCTCGGCTTGATCCAGCGAATGCGGTCTGGGTCCACCCCCTGCTCGAGGAGCCATCCGCAAGTGTCCATGCCGGTCTTGCCGGCGCCGACGATGGTGTACCCACTCGGCGCCTCGTCGAGGTCCACCAGGGCGTTCGGCGAGACGACCTGGGCCCCATCGCCGACCTCGAACTTCGGAGTATGCCGCGACGGGACCACTGACTCGATGTACGTCGCATCGACCAGTCTTCGTCGTACCGTCACTCGCACGGTCTCACCGGTCAGGTGCGACTGAAGGTGGTGATCGCCCCCATCGGCCCCGCGATACTCCGTCATGCCATGGAAGCGGACTCGACCTGTCGGCAGCAGCACCTCGTCCAGGACGCGACCGTAGTACGCACAGATCTCGGCGGCCCCTGCGCGCTCATAGAAGCCGGAGTTCGGTCCGGCCTCGTCGATGCGGTTCTCGCCGAGCTGGGTCGAGCTCACGCCGTAGCACGGCGAGGGCTGGTGCAGGCGCACGAACGGGTAGGCGTCGAGCCAGTGGCCCCCGGCACGATGTCGCCGGTCCACCAGCACCACGTCGGCGTCTGACTCGGAGACCAGGGCGTCCACGAACGCCATGCCGGTGGCGCCGGCACCTATCACCAGGTAGTCGGTCTGGATCTCGCGCATGGCTCCTCCTGATCGGCGCTCGTTGAGGCCGCATAGCGAAATCTTGCCCGTTGCACATCGACAGGGACAGGGACAAGGTGAAGGGTGGAGTCCGCAACCGAGGGAAAAGGAAGAAGACAATGGGACTTACGATCGGCGACAACGCGCCTGACTTCGAAGCCGACACCACTGAAGGACGGATCAACTTCCACGACTGGATCGGCGACTCTTGGGCAGTGCTGTTCTCGCACCCCAAGGACTTCACGCCGGTGTGCACCACCGAGCTCGGCGCGATGGCCAAGCTCAAGCCTGAGTTCGACCGCCGCAACACCAAGATCATCGGCCTGTCGGTCGACGCGACCGGCGACCACGAGAAGTGGGCGGACGACATCGAGGAGACACAGGGCGCACGGCCCAACTACCCCCTCATCGGCGACCACGACTTCAATGTCTCGAAGCTCTACGGCATGCTGCCGGGCGGCGTCTCGGGTGACCCGAAGGAGCGCACCCCGGCCGACAACCAGACGGTTCGCAACGTCTTCGTGATCGGGCCTGACAAGAAGGTCAAGCTGGTCCTCGTCTACCCGATGACGACCGGCCGCAACTTCGACGAGGTGCTCCGAGTCGTCGACTCGCTGCAGCTGACCGCCAAGCACCGCGTCTCGACGCCGGTGAACTGGAAGCAGGGCGAGGACGTCATCATCGCCGGGTCGGTCTCCAACGACGAGGCGAAGGACATCTTCGGGGACTGGAAGTCACCCAAGCCCTACATCCGGATCGTTCCGCAGCCCACCGGCTGATCGAGGCCGATCGAAAGCTGCTTGACCCTGCACGTCCCGCGCCGGTCCTGCTCCGGCGCGGGACGTAGCGCGTTCGGGGTCAGAGCACCCGGTTGACTTCGGCTGCCAGCCGCTCCGCCGCCTCGATCGAAGGCCAGTGCCCCACGCCTTCCAAGGTCACGACGTCGGTCGCGGGCCGGAGCGACTTCAACCGTTCCGTCATCGGGAGTACGGCGATCGGGTCGAGGACTCCCCAGATCATGGAGAGCGGACCCTGGAAGTCGACGAAGCCGGCCGTCCATCGGTCCTGGTGCTGACGCCGCTCCTCGATGTACCGGATCAGCACCGGCATCAGGCGGTCGCCCTTGTCATGACGGATCTGGGCGATCAGCTCGTCGATCGCGCCGGGAGGAGCCGGGGCATCACGGGTGAAGCTCTCCTTGAGCGAGTGCCGCATCACGAAGGTGGGCAGTGAGAACAAGGACGGCCGGTTCGGCAGCCGCAGGGTGAGCTTCTGGCCCCTGGTCAGCTGGGCCTGGTCGATGAAGATCGAGCCGTTGGTCAGGACGATCTGCTCGACCGAGAAGGCGAGGCTCCCGGCGTTGTGGCGCACGGCGAGCTCGGCGGCCACCGTGTCGCCCATGTCGTGCGCCAACAGGACGCACCGGGTGATCCCGAGCTGGCCCAGGATCTCCTCGACGACGGATGCCTGGGTGAAGAGCGAGTACGACGCGCCCCGATCCTTCGACGAGTGGCCGTAGCCGGGGAAGTCGAAGCTGACGACCTCTCGGTCGAGCAGCGGTACGACACGCTCCCAGTCCGCGGAGGACCCAGGGAAGCCGTGCAGCAGCACCACAGGGACGTCGCTCGGGTCACCGGCACGCCGTACGTGGATCTCGCGACCGTCCTGCAGCTTCATGGCTAGCCCTGGTTCGTGCGGTGGTACTGGCCCCGGTAGAACAGCAGCGGGTGCGGAGCGTCAGAGACGCCGAGGTCCTGGACCTGCCCGAGCACGACGTAGTGGTCGCCCGCCTCGTGCACCGCGTGCACCGTGCAGTCGACCCAGCCGAGCACCCCGTCGAGGAGTGGGGCGCCGGTCGACGCAGGTGTCCACGGGATCCCGGCGAACTTCTCCTCGCCCCTCCGGGCGAACTTGTTGGAGATCTCGTCCTGTCCCTCGGACAGAAGGTTCACGCAGAAGAAGCCGGCTCGCTGCATGGCCGGCCAGGCCTGGGAGGTCTTGGCCGGGCAGAACAGCACCAGCGGCGGGTGCAGCGACACGCTCGTGAAGGACTGAGCGGTCATGCCGACCGGCTGGCCGTTCGAGATCGACGTGACCACGGTGACGCCTGAGGCGAACCGCCCCAGCACGTCGCGGAAGTGGCGCTGCGAGTCGGGATCGGTGCCGTCCTCGACGGACGGCGGGATGCCGTCCTCGAAGTCGAACTGGTCGAGGAACGACTCGATGAGCTCCTGGCTTGGCCAGTTCACATGGCCGGAGGAGTCCTGGGCGAGGACAGGGTCAGCCACCGAAGTTGTGACCCCAGTAGGAGACCGCCGTCGACTCGCGTGCGACCCACCGGGCGTCATCGACGGTCAGGCCCTCACAGCCGTACTCCACGTCGAAACCTCCGGGGGACTTCACGTAGAACGACACCATCTGGTCGTTCATATGACGCCCCAGGGTAGCGCTGAGCGGAGCCTTGAACTTCTTGACCCGTTCGAGGGCGCGGCCCACGTGGTCGAGCTTGTCCACCTCGAGCATGATGTGCACGCACTTGCTCGGGTTGGGCATCGGAAGGAACGCCAGGCTGTGGTGCCGCGGGTTCACACCGAGGAAGCGCAGCCACACCTTGGAGCCCGGCTCCTTGCCGACGAACTCGCCCGGCATGCTCATCGAGTCGCGCAGCCGGAAGCCGAGCACGTCATCGTAGAAGCGGAGTGCCTCCACGTCGTCACTGACCGGGACGACGATGTGGCCCATCCCCTGGTCTCCGGTCACGAACGTCTGGCCGTACGGCGGAACCACCGGACGACTCTCGTACGTCGTCCCGTGGAACAGCTCGAAGACGTTGTCGAACGGGTCATTGAAGCGAACCATCTCCTGCACCCGCCGCTCGGCGAGCTCCTCCGGCGTACCCGAAACCACCTCGACGCCATGGTCCTTCAGGTGGTCGACCGCCTGGGCGAGCGCCTTGTGGTCGGCAACCTCCCACCCCATGCAGGACAGCTCGTCCTTGTCGCCTGGGAAGACAACCATGCGAGCGGAAAGCTCGTCGATGCGCCAGTACTGGTTGCCCTCGGTCGGGCCGCGGCCCTCCATCAGGCCGAGCACCTTGCCGTTGAACGTCTTCCAGGCCTCCATGTCCGTGGACTCGACCCGGACGTACCCGAGCGACTTGATGTCGATCGTCATGCCTTTGGCCTTTCGACGTGTGCAGCGAGGAAGTCGCGCGACACGGTGTGGAACGCGTCGGCCGCCTCGATCTGGGCCCAGTGCCCGCAGTTGGGAAACACGTGCAGCTGGGCCTTGGGAATGGTCTTGAGCGCGATCAGCCCGCCGTCGAGCGGGTTGACCCGGTCCTCACGACCCCACGTAAGCAGCGTGTGCTGGCGGATCTTGTAGGCCTCCCGCCAGAGCATGCCCTCCTCCATGGTCTCGGGGTTGTAGAACGACGCACCCATCGACGCCATCGCCTCACGCGCTCCCGGTGCGGTGGCGTTGGCCAGCCGCTCGGCGACCAGCTCAGGCGTGCAGAGCTTCTGGTTGACGATCATCACGCGGATGAAGGCCTCCATCGACTCCGCACTGGGGTTCGCGCCGAAGTCCATGAGCCGCTTCACGCCCTCGGTCGGGTCAGGACTGAAGATGTTCTGCGACAGACCACCTGGGCCCATCAGGATCAGCCGTCCGACCCTGTCGGGGTACTTCAAGGCGAACCTCGTCGCCGTACCGCCGCCTAGGGAGTTGCCCAGCAGGTGGATGCGCTCGATACCCAGCTCGTCGAGCAGGTTGGCCAACGCATCGGCCGCGAACGTGAAGAAGTGTCCCTCGATCGCCGGCTTGTCGGAGTCACCGAAGCCCGGCTGGTCGACCAGCAGAACTCTGAAGTCCTGGGCGAACGTCTCCAGGCAGGCACCGAAGTTGCTCCACGACGAGGCTCCCGGGCCCCCACCGTGCAGCATGACGAGGGGCAGACCACCTCCGAGATCGGTGGCGACCCCGGCCTCGTGGTAGTTCAGGCTGAACGCGCCGGCCTTCGCCGACTTCGCGGTGCCCTCTTTGGTGACAGGCAACTCAGTACATCCCCGGGTCGATCTTCTGGCCGAACTCCACGGCACCGAACATACGCAGTGCACGCTCAGGATCATTGGCAGCGTGCACCCGGCCGGCGTGCGCGTCGCGCCACGCCCGCTGCAGGTAGGTGCCCTTGGCGAGCGCGCGGCCACCCGAGTTCTCGAAGAGCTGGTCGATCGCCGAGATCGCCCGCTCGGTGCCGAGCACCTGGTCGCGACGGACCTTGAGCCGCAGTTGAAGCGGAATCTGCTCGCCGCGCTCGACGTACGCCATCTCCTCACGGAGGTTGTTCATCAGCAGCGCCCAGGCCGCGTCGATGTCACTCGAGGCGCGCGCGATGCGGACGTTGGCGAAGGGGTCGTCGACCGCCTTCTCACCGATGTACGCCGCACGCACGCGCTTGCGCTGCATCTCGACGTGCTCCTCGTACGCGCCGTACGCCATGCCGATGATTGGCGTGGTGATCGTCGAGGTGAAGATCGAGTGGAAAGGCAGCTTGTAGAGGTTGGAGGTGTTGACCTCCTGGCCGGGGCCCTTGCAGGCGCCGGTCTCGCCCATCGACAGCGTGAACGCGTCGGGCACGAACACGTCCTCGACCAGGATGTCGTTGGAGCCGGTGCCGGCAAGGCCGACGACGTTCCAGACGTCCTCGATCGTGTAGTCGCTGCGCGGCACCATGAAGGTCTTGAAGTCGACGATCTGGCCCTCGGCGTTGAAGACCAGGCCGCCGAGCAGCACCCAGCTCGCGTGGTCGCAGCCGGACGAGAAGGACCACTTGCCACTCAGGCGGTAACCGCCGTCCGTGAGGGTTGCCTTGCCGGTGGGCGCGTACGAGCTGGACAGTCGGGTGTTCGCGTCCTGGCCCCAGACCGCCTGCTGCGCCTCGTCGCGGAACAGCGCCACCTGCCACGGGTGGACGCCGAGCACGCTCGACACCCAGCCGGTGGAGCCGTCGGCCCCAGCGATCAGCTTGACCGCGGTGAAGAAGTCGATCGGGTCGGACTCGAGTCCGTCGTACCGCTTCGGCTGGAGCAGCCGGAAGAACCCGGCGGACTCCAGGTCCTTGATCGACGACTCGGGGACGACGCGCAGTCGCTCCCCTTCCTCGGCACGCTCACGGATCTGCGGGAGGAGGTCGCGTACGGCGTCGAGCACGGCCTGTGACATCAGGGCTCCTAGTCGTCTTGGAGGGACATCTTCAATACTAGAACACGTTCTCGTTTTGGGCCAGTGGGGGGACCGCTGAGACGTCAGAAAGAGACGCTCAGAAGCGGTGAGACGTCGGATCCGTGGTTCGGATCCGACGTCTCGGGGCTCTCGGGCGTCCTTTTGGGACGTCTCAGCGGTCCTCTCAGTCCCCCCGCTCGGCGTCCTGCTTCGCCTTGAGCTGGAGGGCGATGTCGATCAGCTGGTCCTCCTGGCCACCGATGAGCTTGCGGGCTCCGGCCTCGAGGAGGATCTGGGCGCCGCTCACGCCGTACTTCTGAGCCTGGCGCTCGGCGTGCTTGAGGAATGACGAGTAGACGCCGGCGTAGCCCATCATCAGGGTCATCCGGTTGAGCGTGCACTCCGACGGCATGGTCGGGAGTACGACGTCCTCGGCTGCGTCCACGATCTTCAAGAAGTCCACGCCGGTCTTCCAGCCGAGCTTGTCGCAGACGCCGACGAACGCCTCGAGGGGCGTGTTTCCGGCGCCGGCACCATACCGGCGGACCGAGCCGTCGATCTGGGTGGCGCCGTTGCGGGCGGCGATGATCGTGTTCGCGACACCGAGACCGAGGTTCTCGTGGCCGTGGAAGCCGACACGGGCTTCGTGACCGATCTCCGCGTGTACGGCGGCAACCCGGTCGCCAGTTGCCTCCATGATCAGGGCGCCGGCCGAGTCGACGACGTACACGCACTGGCAGCCTGCGTCGACCATGACGCGCGCCTGCTTGGCCAGCACCTCGGGCGGCTGGGTGTGGCTCATCATCAGGAAGCCGACCGTCTCCAGGCCGAGTTCGCGGGCGAGCCGGAAGTGCTGCTCCGAGGTATCCGCCTCGGTGCAGTGGGTCGCGATCCGGCAGATCACGCCGCCGTTGTCCTGGGCGGCGCGGATGTCGTCCTTGGTGCCGACACCCGGCAGCATCAGGAAGGCGATCTTCGCCTGCTTCGCGGTCTCCGCCGCGATCTTGATGAGCTCCTGCTCCGGCGTACGGCTGAAGCCATAGTTGAACGACGACCCGCCCAGACCATCACCGTGGGTGACCTCGAGGACCGGCACGCCGCTGTCGTCCAGGGCCGCGATGATGTCGCGCACCTCGGTCGCGGTGAACTGGTGCCGCTTGTGGTGCGAGCCGTCACGCAACGAGGTGTCGGTCAGGCGCAGGTCGAGGGTGTCGTCGAAGGTGACGTTCAGGACGTCTTCGGGCCTCATCACAGAGCCTCTTTCAATGACTGGGCAATCTTCTCGCCGACCTGGGTGGCGGCTGCGGTCATGATGTCGAGGTTGCCGGAGTACGGCGGCAGGAAGTCGCCCGCACCCTCCACCTCGATGAAGATGCTCACCAGGGTGCTCCCCCGCGTGTAGTCCGACGGCGGATCGATCTGCGGGTCCTGCAGTAGCCGGTAGCCCGGCACGTACTGCTGGACGGCTTCCACCATCCGGTGCACCGACTCCCGGATCGCGTCCTGCGACTCCTCGTACGCCGAAGCGGGCGCAGCGCAGAAGATCGTGTCGCGCATGATCATCGGCGGCTCGGCCGGGTTGAGGATGATGATCGCCTTGCCGCTGTCGGCGCCGCCGATGACCTCGACGCCCGCAGCCGTCGTACGGGTGAACTCGTCGATGTTCTGCCGGGTGCCTGGCCCGGCACTGACGGACGAGACGGAGGCGACGATCTCGGCGTACGACACCGGGACCGCACGTGACACCGCAGCGACCATCGGGATCGTGGCCTGACCGCCGCAGGTGACCATGTTCACGTTCTTCGCACTCAGGTGGGCGTCGCCGTTGACCGGCGGGATGACGCCGGGTCCGACGGCCGCCGGCGTGAGGTCGATCGCCCGGATCCCGGCCTCTTCGTAGCGGGGGGCGTACTCGCGGTGCACGTACGCCGACGTCGCCTCGAACACGAGGTCGGGCAGCTCGTCCTGCTTGAGCAGCCAGTCCACGCCCTCGTGCGTGGCGACCAGCCCGAGATCCGCGGCGCGCTTGAGGCCTTCGCTGTCCGGGTCGACACCGATCATCCAGCGCGGCTCGATCAGGTCGCTGCGGAGCAGCTTGTACATTAGGTCGGTGCCGATGTTGCCGGAGCCGACGATGGCGGCGGTCTTCTTGGTCACTTGGCCTTCTCTCTCACCTTGGCTGGTCTCGACGGGCGCTCGCTGCGCATCGCTGCTCGACCATCGGTGGTCACTTGAAACTGAGCTCGACGGAGCCGAGCCCGTCGAACTCGGCGCGGAAGTCGTCGCCGGCGGCGGCGTCGATCGCGCGGTGCACAGAGCCGGGCAGGATCACATGCCCAGCCTGCAGCCGTACGCCGAAGGACGCGACCTTGCGGGCTAGCCAGGCAACTGCGGTGACCGGGTTGCCGAGGACGGCGTCGGAGCGGCCGGCGGCCACCTGCTCACCGTTCTTGAGGAGTCGGGCGTCGATGGTCAGCAGGTCGATGTCACCCGGGGCGACACGCTCGGGACCGAGGATGAAGCCCGCCGACGAGGCGTTGTCCGCGATCGTGTCGACGATGCCGATCTTCCAGTCCAGGATCCGACTGTCGATGAGCTCGATGCTGGGGGCCACCCACTCGGTCGCCCGCAGGACGTCCTGCTCCGTGCAGTTCTGGCCGGGGAGCGCGTCGCCGAGGATGAAGGCGACCTCGACCTCGACCCGGGGGTAGCAGTAGCGGTCCGCCGCCACGGGGATGTCCGAGAAGCACTCCATGTCGGACAGCAGGTGCCCGTAGTCGGGCTCTTCGACGCCCATCATCTCCTGCATCGCGTGCGAGGAGAGGCCCACCTTGTGGCCACGGATCGTTGCCCCGGCCTCGAGCCGACGCCGGATGTTGATGAGCTGGACCTCGTACGAGTCGACCACGTCCATCCCCGGAAAGGTCTCGACGACCTTGGGGATAGCAGCGCGGTCCCGCTCGGCGGCCGCGAGGACGTCCGCGACCTGATTTCGAACCTCGGGAGAGAGCATGAAGAAACTATAACCTGTTACAGTTTTGGAGTGCTAGCAGAGGAAACCACGGTCGACGTCCTCGTCGTCGGAGCGGGAGGCGCAGGCATGACGGCCGCCCTCGCCGCGGCCGACCAGGGCCTCGAAACGCTCCTGATCGAGAAGAGCGAGTACTTCGGCGGGAACACCGCCCGCTCCGGCGGCGGCGTCTGGGTCCCCGGCAACTACGCCCTTAAGGCGGCCGGGGTCGAAGACACCGTCGAGGCGCAGAAGCTCTATCTCGACAGCATCGTCGGCGACGACGTGCCGAAGGTCCGCCGCGACACCTTCATCGACCGCGGCCCCGAGATGATGGACTTCGTCCGCGACCGTACGCCGGTCCGCTTCTCGTGGGTCCCGAACTACTCCGACTACCACCCCGAGCAGCCCGGTGGGCGTGCCGGCGGTCGCAGCGTTGAGCCCGTCCCGCTGGACGGCCGGGTCATCGGCGACGAGCTCAAGCGGCTGCATCCGCCGTACACCAAGGCCCCGGCCAACATGGTCGTCACGCAGGCGAACTTCCGCTGGATCAGCCTGGGCATGCGCACGATGCGTGGCCCGATGACGATGTTCAAGGTCTTCCTGCGCCGCATGCTGGCGATCGTGCTCGGCCGCAAGATGTTCGGCATGGGCAACGCCCTGACCATCGGCCTCCGCAAGGGCCTCATGGATGCCGGAGTTCCGGTCTGGTACGGCGCGCGGCTGACCGAGCTGGTCATCGAGGACGGACGCGTCGTGGGCGCGATCGTCGAGAAGGACGGCTCCACGCAACGCATCCGCGCCCGGCAGGGGGTCATCCTCGGCAGTGGCGGCTTCGAGAAGAACCTAGAGATGCGCGAGAAGTACCAGCCTCGCCCGACCTCCACGGACTGGACCACCGGCGCCCCCACCAACGAGGGCGACGGGATCCTGGCCGGCATCGCCGCCGGCGCCGAAACCGCCTTCATGGACGACGCGTGGTGGGGCCCGACCATCCCGCTCCCCCGCGGCCCCTGGTTCTGCCTGGCCGAGCGCAACCTTCCCGGCTCGATCATGGTCAACGCGGCGGGCAAGCGGTTCATGAACGAAGCACTGCCGTACGTCGAAGCCGTGCACGAGATCTACCAGGGTGAGGCGACCGGCGTACAGCATGTGCCGTGCTGGATGATCATCGACCAGCGCTACCGCAACCGGTACCTCTTCGCCGGCCTCGGCCCACGGCAACCGTTCCCCGGCCGCTGGTACAAGCACGGAACGCTCTTCAAGGGCGACTCCCTCGAGGCACTGGCCGAGCAGATCGGCGTTCCCAGCGAAGCACTGTCCGAGACAGTGGGCCGCTTCAACGGGTTCGCCACTACCGGCATCGACGAGGACTTCCACCGCGGCGAGAGTGCCTATGACAAGTACTACTCCGACCCGACGGTGAAGCCGAACCCCTCGCTGCACACGATCGACCAGGGCCCGTTCTACGCCGTGAAGATCGTTCCGGGCGACCTCGGCACCAAGGGCGGTCTGGTGACCGACGAGCGCGGCCGGGTGCTGCGGCAGGACGGCTCGGTCATCGACGGCCTCTACGCCGCCGGCAACGCCTCCGCTGCGATCATGGGTCACACGTACGCCGGACCGGGCGCGACGATCGGCCCCGCCATGCTGTTCGGCTACCTGGCCGCCCTGGATATCGCGGCCGCCAAGACGGAGGTCTGACCTGACATGGCGATCGACCCGCAGAAAGCCATCGGAGCGGAGCTGCCCCCGATCCCGGTGAGCTGGAGCTTCTCCCAGGTGCTGCTCTACCACCTCGCGATCGGCGCGGGCTCGACCCCCGGTGACCAGCTGGACACCAAGTCCCTGGCATACACCACGGAGAAGGGTCTCGCGGTCCTCCCGACCTTCGCAGTCGTGGCGCCCACGCTCGACGAGACCGGTGCGCCGTCGGTCGACCTACCGGGCTGCGACATCAACCTCGCCCAGGTCGTGCACGGCGCTCAAGAGGTGTACGTCGCAAAGCCGATTCCCACCGACGTCGAGGGGCTCACGCTCACCCGACGGATCAGCGACGTCTGGGACAAGGGATCCGCTGCCGTCATCTGGCAGGAGCACGAGGCGCACGATGCCTCCGGCGAGCTCGTCTACCGGACCCGCTCCTCGATCTTCGCCAAGGGCGCCGGGGGCTTCGGGGGCGAGCGCGGCTCGTCCGACCCTGTCGTGCTCCCCGACCGGGCGCCAGACGCCACCACGTCGTACACCACGACGCCCCAGCAGGCCCTGCTCTACCGCCTCTGCGGTGACCGCAACCCGTTGCACTCCGACCCGGACTTCGCCAAGCTGGCGGGCTACCCGGCCCCCATCCTGCACGGGCTCTGCACCTATGGAATCACCGCGCGACTGGTGGTCGACGCCCTGCTCGACGGCGACGTCACCCGGGTCGGCGGCTTCGCCGCTCGTTTCGCGGGCGTGGTGTTCCCGGGCGAGACGATCAAGGTCGCTGCGTGGGACGAGGCCGACCGGATCGTCATCAGCGCCACGGTCGGGGACGACGACCGGCCCGCTCTCGCGGACTGCGTCCTCACGAAGCGCTGACTAGCACTGACCTGACCAGCCCGTTCGGGCCAGTGAGTGTTTGGCCGCAGGGCGTCATGCTGGAGTCGTGAAGCGTCAGATTCTGGTGCTGGGAGCTGGATTCGGCGGCCTCGAGGTGAGCACCCTGCTCGCCGAGCGCCTCGTCGACCATGCCGAGGTGACCTTGATCGATCAGAACGACTCGTTCCTGTTCGGTTTCTCGAAGCTCGACGTCCTGTTCCGCGGCCGCGACCCGGAGGAGCTCCGGCTGCCCTACGCGCGCCTGCTGACCCGGGGAGTGGACTTCCGCCAGGAACGGATCGTCTCGATCGACCCGCATCAGCTGCATGTGCGCACCGACAAGAACTACTACGACCCACACGTCCTGGTCATAGCCCTCGGTGCCGACTACGACATCGGCGCCACGCCCGGCCTGCTCGAGGGCGGTTACGAGTTCTACTCGGTGGAGGGAGCAGAGCGTCTGCGCGACCAGCTGACGTACTTCGAGGGCGGCAAGGTGGTCATCTCCGTCCTGGGCATCCCGTTCAAGTGCCCGCCCGCGCCGTACGAGGGCGCGATGATGCTCCACGATCTCCTCGTCGAACGAGGCATCCGCGACCGCTCCACGATCCACGTGATCACTCCGCAACCGGCACCGATCCCGGTCTCCCCGGAAGCCTCCGTCGCGGTCGAGGCCGCGATGTCGGAGCGCGGCATCAAGTACACCCGCAGTAGCCGGGTGCGCTCAATCGACGCTGCCGCGGGTGTCGCGCACCTCAAGGACCACGAGGAGCCGTTCGACCTCTTCATCGGGATCCCCGTCCACAAGGTGCCCGACGTGCTCGTCGAAGGCGATCTCACCGACGAGGGATGGGTCCACGTCGACCCGGCCACGCTGATGACCCGCTACCCCGGTATCTACGCGATCGGGGACTGCGTGGAGCTGGGCATCCCCCGCGCCGGAGTGTTCGCCGAGGCCGCTGCCCGCTCGGCGGCCGACCACATCGCTGTCTCGATGACCGGGGGCGCGGCTCCGCCGTTCCGCGGCAAGAGCGACTGCTACGTCGAGTTCGGCTCCGGCGAGGTGGCCCGCATCAGCATCGACTTCCAGCCGGGCGTGTCCACCAACGCGAGCGTGCAGGGCCCGTCCACGGAGTTCGCCCAGGACAAGGTCCAGTTCGCCACCGATCGTCGGAAGCGCTGGTTCGGCCTCTAGGACCTTCCGAGAACCAACCCACTCGTCGGTACGCCGGTCCCGGCGGTAACGAGCACGTGCGACGCCCCCGCGACCTGGTTGACCGAGGTGCCGCGCAGGAGCCGGACGGCCTCGGCGATGCCATTCATGCCATGGATGTACGCCTCGCCGAGCTGGCCGCCGTGCGTGTTGACCGGCAACCGCCCACCCAGCTCGATCGCGCCGCCGGCGATGAAGTCCTTCGCCTCGCCGCGACCACAGAAGCCGAGCTCCTCCAGCTGCATCAGCACGTACGGGGTGAAGTGGTCGTACAGGATGGCCGCGGAGATGTCGGCCGGTGTGACCCCGGACTGCTGCCACAGCCCGCGACCGACCACGCCCATCTCGGGGATCCCGATGTCATCGCGGTAGTACGACGTCATCACGAACTGGTCGGGAGCGCTCCCCTGCGCCGCGGCGAGGATCGGGACGCCCGTGCCGGCCAGGTCGGCGGCCCGCTCGGTCGAGGTGACCACCAGCGCCACCGCACCGTCGCTCTCCTGGCAGCAGTCGAGCAGCCGCAAGGGGTCGGCGATGAGCCGCGACGCCTGGTGGTCCTCGATCGTGATCGGCTTGCCGTAGAAGAAGGCGTTCGGGTTCGTCGCCGCGTGCTTCCGGTCGGCGACGGCCACGACCCCGAAGTCGCGGGAGGTCGCGCCGTACTCGTGCATGTAGCGCTGAGCCTGCATGGCGACCGTCGCGGCCGGCGTCGACAGTCCGGCCGGGTAGGTCCAGGCGTTGTCGAGACCGTTGGTGTTCACCTGGGCGGCCGCCCACTGCGACACCTGCCCGAACCTCTGGACGGAACGCTCGTTGAACCCGCGGTAGCAGACCACGACGTCGGCGACACCGGTCGCGACGGCCATTGCCGCGTGCAGGACCGTGCCGCACGCCGCGCCGCCACCGAAGTTGACCCGGCTGAAGAAGCGCAGGTCGCCCAGCCCCAGCTCACGGGCCAGCGCGATCTCGGAGCTGCTGTCCATCGTGAAGGTGACCAGCCCGTCGACGTCGGACGGCTTGAGCCCGGCGTCCTCGAGGGCAGCCAGCGTGGCCTCGGCCGAGAGCTGAAGCTCGGAGCGGCCCGACTCCTTGGAGAAGTCGGTGGCACCGATGCCGACGATCGATGACGCGCCGGAGAACGCCATGCTCACAGCGCCACCGTCACCTTCGCGGTGACGTGGTCGCCGAGTGACACCTTGCCCACCACGTCGACGATCGTGAGTCCGTCCTCCTCGGAGGCGGTGCCGCTGAAGACCAGCGTGTCCCCCGGGTACGCCGGAGCGCCGAGCCGCAGCTGGCAGGCCTTGATCTGAGCGCTCGGCCCGTAGTGGTCGGAGACGTAGCGCTGCACCAGCCCGGTCGTCGTGAGGATGTTCATGAAGATGTCCGTCGACCCTGCCCGAACCGCGGCGTCACGGTCGTGGTGGACGATGTTGAAGTCACGTGTCGCGATCGCCCCGGCAGCGACCAGCGTCGCCGTGATCGGTAGCTCGAAGTCCGGCAAGGAGCTCATGCGCGCCTCCAGGCGACCAGGGTGAAACCATCACCAGGCTGGAAGACCGCCTCGACGTCATCGCCGATCGTCACGTCATCGACCAGTTCGCCGACCATGCGCACACCTTCCGCGAGCTCGACCACACCGAGACGGAGCGGCAGCACCTTCCCGGGGATCTGAGGGGCATGGTGAACCACGAAGGAGTAGACCGTCCCGCGGCCGGACGCCACGACGTACGACCGCTTCGTCTCGTGGCACGACGGACACATTGGGCCGGGTGGGTGCCGAAGCTGGCCACAGGCCTCGCACTGCTGGATCCGGAGCTCCCCTTGTGCGGTGCCGTCCCAGAAGTACTCGCTGTCGCGGTTGACCATGGGCGGAATCGGTTTGCCCACCACCTCGGTGGTTGAGGCGCGAGCGGAGCGAGCCTCGAAACCCGCCGGCTTGAACTTCAGCACGCGAAACAGCATCGTCGCGACCTGCTCATCGCCGACGTACCAGGTGCGCGTGCTGGTCACGAAGTAACCCTCGCCCATGGCAGTCGACTTCGGCCCGACCACGGATTCGAGGTCGGAACGAATGGCGATGACCTCTCCCGGCCGGACGTACCGGTCGTAGGTCTGGTCGCAGTTGGTACCCAGAACGCCGGTGTAGCCCGCGTCGGTGAGGGCGTTCATCATCTCGTGCAGCGGGTCGCCGGCATGGCGCTCGCCGAGGCCGTACATCGTCCAGACCTGCGCCATCGCAGTCGGGGCAACCGGGCCACCGTTGAGCTCGCGGGCTTCGTCGGTGGCGCGGTAGATCGGGTTGGTGTCGCCGATCGCATCAAGCCAGGCGTTGATGGCGGGCTGGTTGACCGGGTCGCGGGCGAATCGAGGCTCCGTCCGACCAAGAGCCTTGATCTCCTCGGCCCGTTCCATGATCCAGTCGTGATTCCGCTCGGTCAGCCGGTCAGTCATCTGGGCACCCTCGGCAGCTTGAGCCCGAACATCGCGATCAGCTCGCGCTGCACCTCGTTCACACCGCCACCGAAGGTCAGCACCAGGAAGCGTTTGGCCTGGATGTCCAGGTACTTCATGAGGTACGCCGTCTCGGGGTCGGACGGGTCGGCGTACCGGTGCACGACCGCCTCCAGCTCCCGCACCAGTGACTGCATCAGGTCGGCCGCGAAGACCTTGCTCGCGCTCGAGTCCGCGACCGCGTCGAGGCCCGCACCGGAGGCCACCTGCCAGTTCAGCAGCTCGTTCACCCGGAACGTCGCCGTGAGCCTGGCCAGCACTGCGCGGACGTCGGGCGAGTCGAGCACGTCGTTCTCGGCGGCCCAGCTGTGCACGAGGTCACGCAACCCCTCGAAGCGTCCGGCGGGCGCGAGCATGACCCGCTCGTGGTTCAGCTGGGTGGTGATCAGCTCCCAGCCGCGGTTCTCCTCGCCGACGAGCATGTCCACGGGGACGCGCACGTCCTGGTAGTAGGTCGCGTTGACGTGGTGGGAGCCGTCGGCCGTGATGATCGGTGTCCAGGAGTACCCGGGGTCCTTGGTGTCGACGATGAGCACCGAGATGCCCTTGTGCTTGGGGGCGTCCGGATCGGTCCGCACCGCCAGCCAGATGTAGTCCGCCGCGTGGCCGCCGGTCGTGAAGGTCTTCTGGCCGTTCACGACGTAGTGGTCCCCGTCGCGTCGCGCGGTGCACTTCAGCGAGGCCAGGTCGGTGCCGGCATCCGGTTCGCTGTAACCGATGGCGAAGTGCACGTCGCCGCGCAGGATGGCACCGAGGAATAGGTCCTTCTGCTTCTGAGTTCCGAAGGCCTGCAGCGTGGGGCCGACCGTCTGGAGCGTCACGGACGGCAGATGTACGTCGGACCGTGCAGCCTCGTTGACGAAGATCTGCTGCTCGATCGGGCCGAGGCCGTGGCCGCCGTACTCCTTCGGCCAGCCGACCCCCATCCACCCGTCGCGACCCATCCGCTTGACGACATCGTGGTAGGTGTCGCCGTGACGGTTGGTCATCATGTCGACGGCCTCGTCGCGGGTGACGAGGTTCTCGAAGTAGCCGCGGACCTGCTGCTTGAAGGCCCGCTGCTCATCGCTGAGCTCGGGGTTCTTGTCGGTCTCCTGAAGGGGAACAGCATCCAGCGTCTGGTCCGAGCCACCGAGCAGCCTGGCGACATCCTTCGCCCAGGAGTAGTAGCGAGGCAGCGGGTAGGTCACGTCGAGGCCCATGCCTCCGTGCAGGTGGTGGCAGGTCTGGATCGCAGCGGGAACCTCCGCGCAGAACCAGTGCGCGGCGACAGCCAGGTCGTCAGGGTTGCCCTGGGCCGCAGCGGCCGCCGCCAACGACATGGTCCGCGAGGTGATGTACACGTCCGCGATCTGCATGGCGACGGCTTGGAACTCGGCAAGGGCCCGACCGAACTGCACGCGCTCCTTGATGTAGCCGGCCGTGAGGTCGCGCGCACCGGCGACCAACCCGTCGCCGATGAGGGCGAGACCAGCGACCGCGGCCCTGCGGAGTGCCGGCCACCCGCTGGCGTCGAGCAGGTCGAGCGGCTGCACGCCGTCGAGGATGAGCGTCGCCTCGGTCACGCCGCGGGACGACTCGGTGAGTACCAGCTCGACGTCCTGTGCAAGCACGACAGCGACAACGACTGATCCGTCCTCGCGAGTCGCGGGCACGAGGAACGCAGCAGCATCGGGAGCCCCGACGCCGACCTTGCGCCCGTGGAGGGCTCCGTCGATGAGCGTGGTCGTCGGTTCGTCGGGCAGTGCTGCACCGGGCTCGCTCAGTCCTGCGGCGAGCTTGGTGGTGCCGCCCACAACTCCGGGCAGCAGCCTGGCCTGCAGCTCTGCGCTGCCTGCCGCTGTGAGGGGAAGCACGCCGCAGCAGATGGTCTCCCAGTACGGCAGCCAGGTGGCCGCGCGGCCAAGCTCGCGCAGGACGACACCTACCTCGGCAAGTCCGAGCCCATCACCGCCGTACTCCTCGGGGACGGCGAGACCCAGGAGGCCTGAGGTCGCGAGCGCCTCCCACGTGGGGTCGTCCTTCTCGAGCACGTCGGTGACGACGCCGAGGACGGCCTGCTGGGCCTCTGTGACCGCGAACTCCACGCCCGCTCCTTCCCGGAAACTGGAACGTGTTCTAGTCTAGCGGGACACCACAGGATTGGACAGCACCCGAGATGATCCTCACCCCGGGCGACCTGCTGCGGCGGGCCGTCCCCATGCCGGACACCGAGATTCCCCCCGGCACCCTCCTCACCCTGCCCGGACGCGGATCGACGTACGTCACCGATGTGGCGGGTCCCACCCCCGACTCCCCCACGGTTGTGCTGCTCCATGCGTTCGCGTGCACCGGAATGCTCTGCTGGTTTCCGTCCGTCGCAGCCCTCAGCGAGCACTTCCGGGTCGTGACGTTCGACCAGCGCTGGTTCGGCCAGGGCTTCACCGAAGGCGACTTCACCCTGCAGGACTGCGCGCACGACGTGGCCGCGGTGGTGAACGCACTGGAGCTCGGCCCAGTGATCGTGGCGGGCTTCTCGATGGGCTCACTCGTGGCGCAGCGCGTCTGGCGCCAGCACCCCGGAGTCGTCGCGGGACTTGTCCTGGGTGCCACCAGCGATCGCTTCGCCAACACGCGGTCCGAGCGTGTGTTCCACGGTGGACTGCAGCTCTCGATGGCCGCAGCCCGCACCCTGAACCAGTCGCGGATCGCGCGCACAGCTGGACGCGGTGCCGCCGCGGCACTCGATCTCGAGCCCGACGACGTCTACCGCTGGGCATTGGCTGAGTTCCGTTCGATCAGCCCCTGGGCGCTGGGCCCCGCAATCGCCGCCATCGGGCGGCACCATTCGACGCCCTGGCTCCGCGAGATCGACGTCCCGACCGCGGTCGTCGTCACCGCCCACGACCGAGTGATCAGCCCGTCACGCCAGGAACAGGTGGCTGCGCTGGTTCCCGGCGCTACCGTCCATGTGGTGGAGGGCGGACACGCATCTGTCGTCCTGCAGGCCGACAAGTTCGTCCCCGTCTTCGTTGAGGCCTGCCTCACCACCGCACAGCGCACCCGAAAGGCAGTCAGCTAGTGGGTTACCTGCGTCGCCAGCTGGTCACCGCGGCTCTGACCGCGAACGTCGTCCGCCCCTCGCGCAACTACTTCCTCGGGGCCAGTGGCTTCTTCCCAGGTTGGCTGGCTGGCGAGCTCGCACCTCATCTGCTGACTGCCACCGCCATCGACGGAGTCCGCGAGCTCCGTCGAGGCCGGGACGCGAACAAGCTGGGCCTGGCGCTGGGCGCCGCCTCCGCTGCCGGGCTCGGCGCCGTCATCGCCGAGTCGCTGCGCGCGGAGCACCTGGTCGAAGAGACCCTCGTCGAGGGCCTAGGCGCCGGCTACCGCCAAAAGCTCGAAGAGCTGCATGACGACCTCGACCCGGTGACGCCGTGGCAGCAGCTGGCCTGGCCGTTCCGGGTGCGGCACCCCGACGTCAAGGTGCTGCGCGACGTCCGCTACTCGGAGCACGGCAAGCGCGGACTCCTCGACATCTACATCCCACGGCACCACGCGCCGCAGGGAGCGCCGATCCTTCTCGCCGTGCACGGCGGTGGGTGGACCATCGGCGAGAAGCACTGGCAGGGCGTCGCGCTTCTTCAGCAGATGGCCGCGGCCGGCTGGGTCGTCGTGGCCATCAACTACCGGCTCTCGCCACGCGACCCCTGGCCGGCGCACATCGTCGACGTCAAAGCCGCCATCGCCTGGCTGCACAAGAACGCCCAGCAGTACGGCGCCGACTCGTCGTACATCGCGATCACCGGCCAGTCGGCGGGCGGACACCTGGCATCCCTCGCCGCGCTCACCCCGAACGACCCCGAGTTCCAGCCAGGCTTCGAGGACACCGACACCCGCGTGCAGGCCTGCCTCGGCATGTACGGCGCTTACGACGTGGCAGGGGCGACCGGTCGCAAGGCCGCGCTCCAGATGCGTGACCAGTTCCTGGCGCGCCGAGTCTTCATGGCCGACCCGGCCAGTGACCTCGACCTCTTCGAGCGGGCGTCACCGATCGTGCGGGTCAACGCCGAAGCGCCGCCGTTCTTCGTGATCCACGGCGCCAACGACACCCTGATCCCCGTGGACCAGGCTCGCGACTTCGTTGCCGCGCTCCGCCAGGTCTCCAAGGAGCCGGTCCTCTACACCGAGCTCAAGGGAACCCAGCATGCCTTCGACATCTTCCCGTCCCTCCGCAGCCAGCACGTCATGAAGGCGGTCGACCGCTTCCTGCGCTGGACCTACGCGGACTGGCAAGACCGCTAGCCCAATGGCCGCGCGCGTCTCCGGGTGAGGCGGGCAGCAACGCGAGCAGAGCTCGGAAGGACCCGCGCGCCTCCCGCCACGCTGCCGGCTAGCCCAATGGCCGCGCGCGTCTCCGGGTGAGGCCGGCTAGTCGCGGGGCAGCCCGAGGATTCGCTCGGCGACCACGTTCCGGAGCACCTGCGTGGTGCCACCGGCGATTGAGAGGCAGCGGGTCACGAGGGCCTCGTTGATGGCCTGCGCCGAGTGCTCGCCCCCGAGCAGGACGTCCTGCTCCAGGAGGGTGAAGGCGAGCTCCGCGGCGTTCTGGCGCTGAGCGACCCCGACGAGCTTCTGGACGCTCGACTCTGAGCCAGGACCCTGGCCGGTGATGGTGCGGAGCGTCGCCCGCAGGCCTAGTGCCTTGGACGTGGCGGCGGCAGCCACTGCCTCGCCGAGGCGGAGCCGGAGTACCTCGCCCGGCGCTTCACCCGCGAGCGAGAGCGCCAGCTCCACCGACACGCCGAGCGAGGACCCGCTGATGGCCACACGCTCGTTGGCGAGGGTTGTCCGGGCCAACGGCCAACCGTGGTCGACCTCCCCGACGACACAGTCGTCCGGGACGAAGACGTCGTCGAGGAAGACCTCGTTGAACAGCGCGTCACCCGTGAGGGTCCGCAGCGGCCGGATCTCGATCCCCTCGGACCTCATGTCGACGAGGAAGTAGGTAATGCCCTTGTGCGGCTTCGCATCGGGGTTCGTGCGGGCCAGGCAGATGCCCCAGTCGGAGACGTGCCCGCGCGACGTCCATACCTTCTGTCCGGTCAGTCGCCACCCGTCGCCATCGCGCACTGCCTTGGTGCGTAACGACGCGAGATCGCTACCAGCGCCGGGCTCGCTGAACAGCTGGCACCACTCGATATCGCCGCGAAGCGTCGGCGCGACGAAGCGCTCGCGCTGATCGTCCGTGCCGTGCTCAAGGATCGGGGGCAGCGCCCACGCGCCGATCACGAGGTCGGGACGCTCGATCGCAGCGGCGGCGAACTCCTCGTCGATGACCAGCTGCTCGATCGCGCTTGCCCCACGTCCGTACGGCGCAGGCCAGTGCGGCGTGATGAGGCCCGCCTCCGCCAGCTTCACGCGGTTGGAGCCGACCTCGGCCAGCAGCGCACGAACCTCCGCCCGGGTCTCCGCCGCGTCGTCCGTGGCGATGCGTGTCTGA
>DATILB010000448.1:0-7492 GCA_035477015.1 Nocardioidaceae bacterium
GCGTGGAAGGACGAGCCCTTCCTGCACCTGCTCCCCGAGGGGCAATGGCCGCAGACCAAGTCCGTCATGGGGAGCAACGCGATCCACGCACAGGTCACGGTCGACGAGGCTGCCGGCCGGCTCGTGGCGGTCGCGGCGGTCGACAACCTGACCAAGGGCACCGCCGGCGCGGCGGTGCAATGCATGAACCTCGCCCTGGGACTCCCCGAGGCCACTGGACTCTCCGTGATCGGACTCGCCCCATGAGCACCCTGACCAAGCACCCGGAGCGGCTCGGAGTGGCGAAGCTAGGCCCCGGCGCCGATCTCCCGAAGTGGGTCAGTAGCGCCACCCTGATGAGCATCACCGCGACCGCCGCTGAGACGTCGATCGTCTGCACCTACTCAGTGATCCCGAAGAAGGCCAAGCCCGAGGGACCCTTCTCGCCGTACGAGGTGGAAGGCCCGCTCGACTTCGCACTGACCGGCATCCTCAGCGCCCTGCTGGTCCCGCTCGCGGAGGCCGAGGTCAGTGTCTTCACCCTGTCGACCTTCGACACCGACTGGATCCTGGTTCCCACGTCGAAGGAGTCCGCCGCGGAGGAGGCCTGGCGACGATCCGGACACACCGTCCAGACCGCCGACCAGACAGGAAACCAGGAATGAGCATCACCCACCCGGCCGGGTTCAAGGCCGCCGGAGTCCACCAGGAAAAGAATCCGACAACTGGACCGTCCAACTACCGCACCGCGGCCGCGACGAGTGGCAGGGACTGAATAATGAGCGTTACTCACCCACGCGGTTTTCAGGCCGGTGGCGTAGCCATCGGACTCAAGTCCAACGGCAACGCGGACCTTGCGCTCGTCGTCAACGACGGGCCGCGCTTCGACAGCGCGTCTGTCTTCACCAGCAACCGCTGCAAGGCCAACCCGGTGTTGTGGAGCCAGGAGGTCGTCAAGGACGGCGTCGTGAAGGCAGTCATCCTCAACTCAGGTGGGGCGAACTGCTACACCGGCCCCGACGGCTTCCAGACGACGCACGCCGTCGCCGAGCGCGTCGCGAGCAACCTCGGCGTCGGTGCCATCGACGTCATCGTCTGCTCCACCGGACTCATCGGGCTTGCCAACCCACGCGACACGCTGCTCGAGGGCGTTGACGCGGTCACCCAGGCGCTGAGCGCGGAGGGTGGCGACGACGCCGCCCACGCGATCATGACGACCGACTCGGTCAGCAAGCAGGTCGTCGTCGAGGGCAACGGCTGGTCCATCGGCGGTATGGCGAAGGGCGCCGGCATGCTCGCCCCGCAGCTCGCCACCATGCTCGTCGTGCTCACGACAGACGCCGTCGTCGACGCGGCCACGCTCGACACGGCCCTACGGCAGGCGACGAAGTACAGCTTCGACCGCCTCGACTCGGACGGTTGCATGTCGACCAACGACACGGTGAGCGTGCTGGCCAGCGGGGCCAGCGGCATCACACCCACGTCCGAGGACTTCGCGGATGCTTTGACGAAGGCTTGCACGGACCTCGCGATGCAGCTGCTGGCGGACGCCGAGGGGGCGGACCACGAGATCGCGATCACGGTCCTGGGCGCCGCGAGCGAGGACGACGCGGTCGAGGTCGGCCGCAGCGTCGCTCGCAGCAACCTCTTCAAGGCAGCGGTCTTCGGCAACGACCCCAACTGGGGTCGAGTCCTGGCCAGCATCGGGACGACGAACGCCGCCTTCGACCCCGCGGACCTCGACGTTGCGATGAACGGTGTCTGGGTGTGCCAGCACTCGACGCCGGCCGCCGACCCTGCGACCGTCGACCTCAAGCCCCGGGAGGTGACGGTCACGATCGACCTCAAGGCCGGCACGGAACGGGCCACCATCTGGACCAACGACCTGACCCACGCCTACGTCCACGAGAACAGCGCGTACTCCTCATGAACGAACTGCCCGACCACTGGAAACAGGCCACGGACAAGGCCGCGACGCTCGCGGGCGCGCTGCCGTGGCTGAAGACGTACCACGGCAAGACGATCGTGGTGAAGTACGGCGGCAACGCCATGACAGACGACACGTTGAAGAAGGCATTCGCGGAGGACATCGTCTTCATGCGGATGGCAGGCTTCAAGCCCGTCGTGGTTCACGGGGGCGGCCCGCAGATCTCGCAGATGCTTGACAGGCTCGGCATCCAGTCAGAGTTCAAGGGCGGCCTACGCGTGACGACTGAGGCCGCGATGGACGTCGTCCGGATGGTGCTCGTCGGTCAGGTGCAGCGCGAGCTCGTCGGGCTGCTGAACCAGCACGGACCACTCGCGGTCGGGCTGAGCGGCGAGGACGGCGGGCTGTTCACGGCCGAGCGCACCAACACCGTCGTCGATGGCGAAGAGGTGGATCTCGGCCTGGTCGGCGAGGTCGCCCACGTACGGCCCGAGGCCGTCCGGGACGTTATCGAGGCGGGCCGGATCCCGGTCATCTCCAGCGTCGCGCCTGACGTCGACGGTGTGGTCCACAACGTCAACGCGGACACCGCCGCGGCCGCCCTGGCTGTCGCCCTCGGCGCCGAGAAGCTGCTCGTCCTCACTGACGTCGAGGGGCTCTATCGCGACTGGCCGGACAGCGACGACGTGATCGGTGAGATCAGCCCAGAGTCGCTCGCAGAGCTGATGCCGACGCTCGCGTCCGGCATGGTGCCGAAGATGGGTGCCTGCTTGCAGGCCGTCACGAACGGCGTCCCGCGCGCGACTGTCGTGGACGGTAGGCAACCTCACGCCGTACTCCTCGAGATCTTCACCGACGAGGGTGTCGGCACCCAGGTGCTCCCCGGCGTCCCCACGAAGATCCGGTCGGCTCTCTACAAGACCTCGGGGGCTATCAAGTGACAGGCCTCCAGGAGCGCTACGCCGGTGCCGTGATGAACACGTTCGGCCAGCCTCGGCTGGCGCTGACCAGGGGAGAGGGCTGCTACGTCTGGGACGACGCAGGCAACCGGTACCTCGACCTGCTGGGTGGCATCGCCGTCAACGCTCTCGGGCACGCCCATCCCACGCTGGTCGGAGCAGTGACCACGCAGCTGCAGACGCTGGGCCACGTCAGCAACTTCTTCTCGACCGAACCGCAGATCCAGCTGGCCGAGAAGCTGCTCGGCCTGCTCGACCACGGCGACGGGCGAGTCTTCTTCACGAACTCCGGCACGGAGGCGAACGAAGCCGCGTTCAAGCTGACCCGGCGCACCGGACGCACGCACCTCGTCGCGACCGAAGGCAGCTTCCACGGCCGCACCATGGGTGCTTTGGCGCTCACCTCGAAGGCCGCCTACCGCGAGCCGTTCGAACCGTTGCCGGGCAACGTCACGTTCGTCCCGTACGGCGATGCCGCTGCCCTTGAGGCGGCGGTCACCGAGGAGACAGCGGCTGTCATCCTCGAGCCGATCCAGGGCGAGGCCGGCGTCGTGGTCCCTCCGGCCGACTATCTCGCAAGGGCTCGGGCGATCACGACGGCCAAGGGCGCGCTGCTGTGGCTCGACGAGATCCAGACCGGCATGGGACGCACCGGCGAGTGGTTCGCCCATGACCACGAGGTGGTCCCAGACATCGTCACTCTTGCCAAAGGACTGGCGGGCGGCATTCCGATCGGCGCATGCATCGGCCTCGGCGATGCCGCGACACTGCTGCAGCCCGGCAATCACGGCAGCACCTTCGGCGGCAACCCAGTGGCTGCTGCGGCGGCTCTTGCGGTGATCGACACGATCGAGACCGAGGGGCTGCTCGACAACGCGACCAAGCGTGGCGAGCAGATCGCTCACGGGCTCGACGAGCGGGTCGACGGGCGTGGGCTGCTCCTCGGCATCGTCCTCGGCGGCGACCACGCGCCAGCGGCGACCGCAACGGCCCAGTCGGCAGGCTTCATCGTCAACCCCGCGGCACCGGATCGTGTGCGCCTCGCGCCGCCACTCGTCCTGACCGAGGCCCAGGCTGCCGCGTTCGTCGACGCCTGGCCCGGAATCGTCACCGCTGCAAAGGAGCAAGCATGACTCGGCACTTCCTCCGTGACGACGACCTGTCGCACACCGAGCAGCACGAGGTCCTCCAGCGCGCGCACTACGTCAAGGGTCAGCGTTTCGCGGACAACCGGCTGGGCGGTCCGAAGACCGTGGCGCTGATCTTCGACAAGCCGACGCTGCGCACGCAGACGTCGTTCAGCATCGCCGTCACCGAGCTCGGAGGTGAGCCGCTGCTGGTCGATGGCGGCCTCGCTCAGATCGGCACCCGCGAGTCGGTGGAGGACGTGGCTCGGGTCCTCGGCCGACAGGTGTCGGCCGTTGTCTGGCGGACTTACGCGCAGGCTGACCTCGAGAAGATGGCCGAGTTCTCCGGAGTGACCGTCGTCAACGCCCTCACTGACGAGTTCCACCCGTGCCAGATCCTGGCGGACCTGCTCACCATCGAGGAGCACAAGGGGACGCTCGCGGGCCTCAAGCTCGCCTTCGTGGGTGACTCCGCCTGCAACATGTCCCACTCCTACCTCCTGGGCTGCGCCACCGCCGGAATGCACGTGGTCGTCAGCGGGCCATCCGGCTACGAGCCGGCCGCCGACGTACTCGCGAAGGCTCAGCAGATCGCCGCGCAGACCGGGGGTTCTGCGGAGTACGTCGCTGACCCGGTCGCAGCGGTCTCCGGGGCGGATGTCGTCGCGACCGACACGTGGGTGTCCATGGGCAAGGAGTCCGAGGCGGAGTCCCGGATCGCGCCGTTCCTCCCGTACCAGCTCAACGCCGAGCTCCTGGCTTCCGCCAAGCCGGACGCGATCGTCCTGCACTGCCTCCCGGCGTACCGCGGCAAGGAGATCACCGAAGACGTCCTCGACGGCCCGCAGAGCGTCGTGTGGGACGAGGCCGAGAACCGCCTGCACGCGCAGAAGGCGCTGCTGTCCTGGTTGCTCGAGCACCGCATCGAGAAGCTGCCATGACCATGACCCTGCCGATGACCAAGAACGCCCGCCAGCAGCGCATCATCGACCTGCTGGCGCGCAACACCGTGCGGTCCCAGAGCGAGCTCGCCGAGCTCCTCGCGGCGGCCGGTGTCGTGGTCACGCAGGCGACGTTGTCGCGGGACCTCGTCGAGCTGGACGCGGTCAAGGTCCGCGACGCGAGCGGAACCCTCGTCTATGCAGTCCCCGCCGAGGGTGGCGATCGCACGCCCCGGGCTGCCGCTGAGTCACCCGCGGCCGAGCACCGGCTGGCGCGGCTGTGCAACGAGCTCCTGGTCTCTGCCGAGGCGAGTGCGAACCTCGTTGTGCTCCGCACCCCGCCGGGCGCTGCTCAGTTCCTCGCATCAGCGATCGACAAGGCCGAGCTCGGCTCGGTGCTCGGGACCATCGCCGGTGACGACACCGTCCTGGTGATCAGCCGCGAGCCCACCGGCGGAGAAACCGTCGCACGGCGCTTCATTGCACTCGCCGCACACTGACCCTCGAAGTAGAAAGAACGCAACCTTGAGCAAGGTCCTTACCTCACTGCCGGTCGGCGAACGCGTCGGCATCGCCTTCTCCGGAGGGCTCGACACCTCTGTGGCTGTTGCCTGGATGCGTGCCAAGGGGGCGGTGCCGTGCACCTACACCGCGGACATCGGCCAGTACGACGAGCCCGACATCGAGTCCGTTCCTGACCGCGCGATGCAGTACGGCGCGGAGATCGCGCGCGCGATCGACTGCCGTCCGCAGCTGGTCGAGGAGGGACTCGCGGCCCTCGCCTGCGGTGCCTTCCATATCCGTTCCGGTGGCCGTGCGTACTTCAACACGACGCCGCTGGGCCGCGCGGTCACGGGCACCCTGCTGGTGCGTGCCATGCGCGAGGACGGCGTCGACATCTGGGGCGACGGCTCGACGTTCAAGGGCAACGACATCGAGCGGTTCTATCGCTACGGCCTCCTCGCCAACCCTGCGCTCCGGATCTACAAGCCGTGGCTGGACGCGGACTTCGTGACCGAGCTCGGTGTTCGCAAGGAGATGAGCGAGTGGCTCGTCGAGCACAACCTGCCCTATCGCGACAGCACTGAGAAGGCCTACTCCACCGATGCCAACATCTGGGGCGCCACCCACGAGGCGAAGACGCTGGAGCACCTCGACGTCTCGCTCGAGACCGTGGAGCCCATCATGGGCGTGAAATTCTGGGACCCGGTCCTGACGATCGATCCGGAGGACGTCACGATTCGGTTCGACCACGGCCGCCCGGTCGCCATCAACGGGAAGCACTTCGCCGACCCCGTGGCCCTGGTGCACGAGGCGAACACCATCGGCGGACGTCACGGGCTCGGTATGTCCGACCAGATCGAGAACCGCATCATCGAAGCCAAGTCACGCGGCATCTATGAGGCCCCCGGGATGGCTCTGCTCTGGATTGCGTACGAGCGGCTGCTCAACGCGATCCACAACGAGGACACCCTCGCCAACTACCACGCCCAGGGCCGCCGCCTCGGCCGGCTGCTCTACGAGGGTCGCTGGCTCGACCCGCAGGCGCTCATGCTGCGCGAGTCGATCCAGCGCTGGGTTGCATCGCTGGTGACGGGCGAGGTGACGCTGCGGCTGCGTCGAGGCGAGGACTACTCGATCCTGCGCACCGACGGGCCGAACTTCTCGTACCACCCTGACAAGCTCTCCATGGAGCGCACCGAGAACGCCGCGTTCGGTCCCACCGACCGGATCGGCCAGCTCACCATGCGCAACCTCGACATCGCCGACTCCCGCGCCAAGCTCGAGCTGTACGCCGGGCAACCGCTCGACCAGGGCCAGGTGCTCGTCGAGCACGGCACCCTCTTCGGCGTGCTCGAGTCCGGGGGAGCGGAGCAGATCGCCGACAACCCGCTCGTCGAGGGCGACGAGGAGGCGTTGCTCGAGAAGGCCGCCATGGAAGCCGGGACGGACTGATGATCACCCCATTCGAATGCTCACTTCGTTCCGCTTCGAACGGGGGCCCCGAATGAGCGGCACGAACGAGGGGAAGCTCTGGGGCGGTCGCTTCGCGGGCGGTCCGAGTCCTGAGCTCGAGGCGCTTTCGAGGAGCACCCACTTCGACTGGCGGCTCGCACCGTACGACCTGGCCGGTTCCCGGGCGCATGCCCGGGTGCTGGCGAAGGCCGGGCTGCTCACCGACGACGAGCTCACTCGGATGCTCGACGGACTCGACGAGCTCGAGACGAGGGTCGCTGACGGGCGCCTCGTGGCCGCGCCTGACGACGAGGACGTCCACGGTGCGCTCGAGGGAGCCCTGGTGGCGCTCCTCGGTGCCGACCTGGGCGGCAAGCTCCGGGCCGGCCGCAGCCGCAACGACCAGATCGCGACGCTCTTCAAGGCCTACCTGCGTGACCACGCCCGCTTGATCTCGGAGGACGTGCTCGACCTCGTCGACGCCATCGCGGACCAGGCCGACAAGCACCTCGGCGCGATCATGCCCGGCCGCACCCATCTCCAGCACGCCCAGCCGGTCCTGCTCAGCCATCATCTGCTGGCCCACGCCTGGCCCCTGCTGCG
>DATILB010000449.1:0-2746 GCA_035477015.1 Nocardioidaceae bacterium
GGCACCCATGTAGTCCGAGCCGCGTACCTCGACGGCACGGATGCGGCCGGCCTCGTGCTTCGCGAAGGCTTCGCGCGTCATCGCCGCACGGATCTTCGCCTTCTTGCCGGGTGCAGCGTCGGGCATGCCCTCGCGCATCACGCCGCCGGGGACGGGTCCGTACGGGTAGAGGTTCCCAGCCGTGACGAGCACGGCGCCGGTCCGCTCTGCGGCCGCCAGAAGTGCCGCTGCGACCGGAGGCCAGTCCCGCGACCAGGTCGTGTACGTCGGCGGGTTCACGCAGTTGTAGAGAGCGACGGCACCATCTGCGAGCCGGCTCAGCGCCTCGGGGTCGCCGGCGTCGACTGCGGTGGTGCCATCCCGCCCGGAGCGGCTGGCCAGCACGACCTCGGCCTCGCGCTCCCGAAGCGCCTGCGCGACGGCGCGGCCGACGGGTCCTGCTCCGATGATCACGTGCCGGTCCGACATGGTGAGCTCCCTCTGGGTCCGAGTAGAAACGAGAGCAGTGCTCTCGATTCGAGAGTGACACACCGATCATGGAAAAGCAAGAGCACTGCTCTCGTTTCTGGCAGGATGGGTCACGTGGCAGACCAACCGAGCACCGCCCGAGCCCTCAACCGCAAGGAGCTCACCCGAGCGATCCTGGAGCAGGGCCGCGCGCAGCTCGCCGCCGTGGGCCCCGGTGAGCTCTCGTTGCGCGCCGTCGCCCGTGACCTGGGGATGGCGTCCTCAGCGGTGTACCGCTACTTCCCGAGCCGAGATCACCTGATCACGGCGCTGCTGATCGAGTGCTACGACGAGAGCGGCGCAGCGGTCGAGGCGGCGGACGACGGCGTGCCCAAGCAGCGCTATCGCAAGCGCTGGTTGGCGATGTCGGGGGCGCTGCGTGCGTGGGCCAAGCAGAACTTCTTCGAGTACGCGCTGCTCTACGGCTCCCCCGTCCCGGGATACGCCGCCCCGCAGGACACCATCGGGCCGGCACAGCGGGTGCCGTTTCGACTGCTCGGCCTGATGGCGGACGTCGAAGCAGCCGGCATCACGATGGCGCCGCACCAGAGCCGGCTGTCCCGCGCCGCCCGCAGCTCCTTCGCCCCGATCGGTGAGATCGTGCCGGGCATCGGTGACGAGCGGATGGTGGGCGCCCTGACGGCCTGGGCCACATTGCTCGGCGCGATCACGCTGGAGCTCTTCGGGCACCTCGAGCAAGGCGTCCTGGACCACGACGCGCACTTCTCGGCCATGATGGATCGCATCGCCGACGACCTGGGGCTGCCATGACCAAGACACTTGTCCTGATCCGCCACGCGAAGTCCGACTGGTCGGGCGACGAGGAAGACATCGACCGGCCGCTCTCGAAGCGAGGCACGCGACAGGCTCCGGAGTCCGGCGCCTGGATCGCCGCGAACCTCCACCTCGACCTCGCCGTGGTCTCCCCCGCCAAACGGGCGCTCGCGACCTGGAAGCTGATCGAGGCCGAGCTCTCCGTGAAGCCCGAGGTCCGGATCGACGAAGGCGTGTACGCCGCCTGGGGCCAGGGCCTGATGGACATCGTCCGCGAGCTACCCGACTCCGCGACGACGGTCGCCCTGGTGGGCCACAACCCGGGCCTTGAGGACCTGCTTCACCAGCTCACGGGAGGGTGGCAGGCGTTGAAGACGTCGACCGTCGCAGTCGTCGACCTCGAGGGTTCGTGGGCTGAGGCCGGCCACGGTGCGACCCTGCGCACCGTCGGCCGACCACCCTGCTAGAACGTTCTGGACACGACGACTTCAAGCAGCTGCGGCGTCCCGTGCTCGATGAGCTGCTCCTGCGACTGGGGCGTGCGCCAGATCTTCTCGAGCTCGGTCCGGAACGCGGTGGCATCCTCGACCGAGTCGAAGTCGAGGTCGACGTTCACGGCCTGGTCGTCGCCGACGTACCGGGACACGCGGTAGGACCGCACGCCATGGTCCTGGCGGAAGCGCTCGAACTTGTCGAAGGCCGCCTTCCAGCTGTCGAAGTCCTTCACGGTGTTCTCGATGTGCAATGTGGTCATGTAGTCAGCCTGGGTGCTGGCTGTCCTCGCGCCCATCCCCGATCCTGGGGGTTGTGACCGACGACCTGCTGCTACGCCTCGATGCGCTGTGCGACGACGGGCTCACGGTTCGAGCCCTTGGTGAGCAAGTAGTGATTAGGTTGCGGCAGCAGATTCCGTGCGACGGCTACGTCTTCGCAGCCACCGACCCGGTCACGATGGTGGCCGTCTCGCCGGTCGCCGACGTACCGATGCTGCCCTGGCCACGGCTGCCGGAGCTGATCCGGCGTCGATACCTCGCTCCCTCCCGCCAAGTGGACACCCTGCTCGAAGCGACGTCGGGAGTGTGGGACGCGCTGCTGGCGGAGATCGGGGTCGTCGACACGGCTGCCGTCGGGTTCGTTGACCGGTACGGCGCCTGGGGCTACGTGGAGCTGTGGCGTACGGGATCGCACTTCAAGCAGCGGGAGCTCGATCTGCTTGGCCGACTTTCACCGACGATGGCGAAGGGCGTCCGCGGAGCGATCGCACGGACCTTCAACAACACGACCGAGCTGCTGGTGCCGATCGGTCCAGCAGTGGCTGTGCTCGGCCCTGACCTCACCCTGCGGAGCCAGACCGACAACGCGGCCGCCACCCTGCTGCAGCTGTTGCCACCAGGTGAGGAGATGGCGCCAATCCCCGCGGCGGCGTACAACGTCGGCGCAGCCCTCCTGGCACACGAGGCGGGAG
>DATILB010000450.1:0-8612 GCA_035477015.1 Nocardioidaceae bacterium
GTGGTCATCGCCCGCGAGGGCATGACCATCCCGCTGCACTAGCCGGCGTCGATCAGGACGCAGCGCTCCAACGCCGGGCTGCAGCGCACCTTCCCGTCCTCGTCGAAGCTCAATACCGTCGCCACGAGGTAGTTGTCGTCCTCCCAGGCCCAGTCCCTGATCTTGAAGAACCAGCCGTCCGGCGGCGTGAGGGTGACTTGCCTCGCGCCGTCGACGGACCTCGCCCTGAGCGACGGGAGCGTGGTGACCTCGCCCTGCGTCGTGCCGAACTCCGTGTACACGAGCCAGGATCCGTCCGTGCTGGCCGCGAGATCGTCGAAGCGCGGCAGGTCGACAAAGACGGTGTCAACGGGGGTTGCGACCTTGGTCAGCTCGCCGGAGTCCGAGAGCTCGGCAAGGTATGGGTCGCCTTCGTCGCTTCCCTCCACCACGACCATCAGGCCGGTCGGTGTGACGCCTAGGACGAACTGTCCAGGCGCGGTCTCGGTCAGATCCACCTTCACGCCGTCGCCGGCGTGCGGGAGCCAGAGCACGCTGGTCTCGCTCCCCTGAGCGATCACCTTGCCGTCGTTGGTCACGGCCCGGATGGTGACCTGGCTGCCATCCTGACGGCTGCCGAGATCAATCGGGAGGCCGCCGAGGCCCTCGCCGCCGACCCTGGTCTCGAAGCCTGTCAGCAGGCCCTCCCCGCTCTCTCGGGTCAGGGCGGCCACGTACTCACCGTTCTGGGAGATCACGGGTCCGGTGTCACTGGTCGATCTCGCCCGCTCCAGCTGCCTGCCGTTGCCCCACCAGAACGTGTAGTCGCTGCGCCACGCGAGCCAACCCGTGTTGGTGCCCCACACAGACAACCAGTCGCCGGGGATCTGCTCGCCATCGACGTACAGGCGCTGGTACTGCACGTACGGGAGCTTGGGTGGCGTGCGCGGGATGGAGCTGACCAGCTGCGGCTCCGGCAGCCCCGGGTCAGTCGTCGTGGGCGCGGGCGGCGCCGGCTGAAGCTCCTCCCCTCGGTCGATGGTCGCCACGGCAACCGCTCCGGCCACCATCAGCACGACCGCAGCAGCAGCCAGCATCGGCTGCCACCGGCGCGTCGTACGCGGGGACTCGTGCGGCAGCGCCGGCATCGCCGGGATGGTCAGACCGTCGGCAACGTCGTGCAGCTCACGACCCAGGGTCTCTTCGATGTCGGTGAACATGTCAGTTCTCCCTTCCGTCCATGTCTTCAGCGCCGAGAGTGGCTCGCAGTGACTTGAGCGCATGGTGCGCGGTTGATTTGACGTTGCCCGTCGAGCAGCCAAGGACGTTGGCGATCTCCTGCTCGCTGAGATCCTCGTAGTACCGGAGTACGACGACCGCCCGTTGGCGAGGCGGCAGCGACTTCACGTGCGGCCAGAGGGTCATCCGCTCCTCCGTGCCCGCAGCCGGTGCAGGGCCCGGCTCAGGTGGCGAGTCCGTGAGGACTTCCAGACGCCTCGACTTCGGGCGCTTCGTCGACAGGAATGTGTTGGTGAGCATGCGCCGGAGGTACGCCGTCGGCGAGTCGGAGCCTGCGACGCGGGACCAGGACGAGTAGGCCTTCAGCAGCGTCTGCTGGGCGAGGTCCTCGGCGTCGGCATGGTTGCCGGCGAGCAGGTAGGCGTAGCGGTAGAGCGCCGGCCAGGCAACGGCCGCCAGCTCTTCGAACGTCGGTGCGTCCGTCCCACTCGTCACGGTGTACATCATCTGGCACCCCCTTCTGCTGACCTGACGCTCGGCGTCGGGGAGGAGGTTGCGTCCCGCCGGAAGAAATCGTCAGCGAGATGGCCCGGGCTGCCTGGGGATCTCGGCGTCGGGAGCGAGTTCCTTCAGGACACCGCTCACGCTGAGCACCGAGCGAGCCTGGGGGGTGAGGCCGGTCAGCGTGAGCGAGCCTTCCTCTGCACCCAGCCGGCGGTACGCCCAGAGCAGCACGGTGACGGCTGCCTGGTTCATGTACTCGACGGCGCTCAGGTCGACGACAAGATGGCGGCCGCGGGCCAGGAAACCGTGGATCTCGTCGAGGACCTCAACGGCGGAATCCAGGTCGAAGACCGCCGGAGCCTTCAGGACGCGAGAGGCGGTATGGGAGGGGAGAGACGGCTGCACTACCAAGATCCACTACCCGTTCCAGGGGCGATGCAAACTCAGCCGAGCACCGCCCCGGTGAAGACCAGCACCTCGTCGACGAGCTGCTCGCGGGAGATCTGGAGGCCTCCTCCGGTCCACTCGAGGAACAGGTTCACGATCGCACCCGACAGGGCGGTGACCGACGTCGACAACCGCTCGGGAGGCAGCGAGCCGAGCAGCACCCCACCGTCGTCCGAAAGGACCGCAGTCTCGACCACCAGCTCGGGGAGGCGCTTTCGCGCGTGCCGTCGCAGGAGGTCGTCGGCCATGGTCTCGCGCAGCATGGCCCGGCCCCTGGCCGGCACCTCGACGAGCCAGTCCGCAGTGGCCAGCAGGGCCGCACGCATGCGTGAGCTGAAGTCGCCCGGTGCGTTGTTCACCGCCGCGTCGACCACAACCCGGAGCTCGGCGTACTGCTCGTCCCAGACCGCGATGAGCAGGGTCTCCCGGTCCGGGAAGCTGTCGTAGAAGTACTTCGGGGACACGCCTGAGGTTCGCGTGACTCCCCGCACCGTCACCGCGGCTGCGCCCTCGCCGCCAAGGAGCCGGAATCCCGCGTCCAGCAGCTGACGCCGGCGCTCCGCGGTGCGCTCGCCCGCCGTGCTGCCGTGCCAGCGCTGCGTGTCCTGCGCCTCGTCGGAAGTCCTTGACATGCCACCCAAGGTAACCGAAGATTGATGTATTGGAAACATACGTTTCCAATGATCGGAAGGGAAGACCATGGACAGGTACGACGCAGAAGCGCACGCGATCAACGCGCGGGACATGGACTTCTCCTGGGACGACGTCCCGATGCACTACATCCCCGGTCAGATGGTCGCCACCCACGTCTACGACTGCATGCACCTGCTCCTCCCCGAGGGTGAGAAGGCGATGTCAGCGGCACTCGCCCAGGCCCTCCCGCTCATCGACGACCCGCGCCTGCACGAGGAGGTCGTCGGCTTCATCGGCCAGGAGGCGACCCACGCGGACAACCATGGCGGCATGCTCGAGCGCCTCGTCGAGCTGGGGCTGGACGCCCGACCGGTCCTGTCCCGCCTCGACAAGATGATCGAGCTGCTGATGGCCGACTATGGCAGCGACGCCGTCCGGCACCAGCTGCTGTGCGAGCGCCTCGCCCTGTTCTCCGCCCTCGAGCACTTCACCGCCGTGTGGGGCAAGTTTTTCCTCGACTCCAAAGGCCTGGCCGAGTCCGACATCCACCCGATGGTGCTGGACCTGCTGCGCTGGCACGGTGCCGAAGAGGTCGAGCACCGCAGCGTCGTCTTCGACGCGTACATGCACGTGGACGGCAGCTACGCCCGCCGTGCGCGGATGGCCATCCTGGGCAGCACGGCGCTGACCGCGGCCGGCCTGATGACGCTGGGCTACCTCGTGGCGAAGGACCCGGTCCGTCGGCAGAGCCGCAACCCCTACACCCGTTACGTCTCGCCCCTCGTGGAGCTGGTGACCGCCACACGCAAGGGCGTGGTCCCGAACTTCCTCGGGTTCGTGACCGAGATGCCTACCTACCTCAGGCCCGGCTTCCACCCCTCGCAGCTCGAGGGGATGGACCTCGCCGTGCGCTACCTCGCCACGGCCCCGGTCAAGCAGGCGAGCGCATGATCGCCCCCGCGGACGCGGGGATCGGGCTGTTCTTCACGGCGTACCGCGGCTACCTCAAGGTCGTCACGGAGAGCCCGTTGAGTCCGTTGCTGTCCCGGCCCTCGCCCGTACGTCGTACCGGCTTCGAGCTCGCGCTCACGGTGTCCGAGGTCGTCGTCGCGGCAGAGGACGTCGTCGCGCTGACCCTGACCGACCCGACCGGGACGCTGCTCCCGGCGTGGTCCCCCGGTGCGCACCTCGATGTCTTCCTGCCATCAGGCACCCAAAGGCAGTACTCCCTCTGCGGCAATCCAGCCGACCGCAGCAACTACCGCGTCGCCGTGCGCCTGATCGCGGACGGCGGAGGCGGGTCGCGCGAGATCCACGAGCAGGTGCGAGTCGGCGACACCCTGCGTGTCCGTGGTCCCCGCAACGCGTTCCTCATGGTCGACGAGCCGTCGTACCTGTTCGTCGCCGGTGGCATCGGCATCACCCCGCTGATCCCGATGGTCCGCCGTGCCGAGCAAGAAGGTGCGAAGTGGCACCTGGTCTACCTCGGCCGGTCCCGCGACAGTCTGCCGTTCCTCGACGAGCTGGCGGCGTACGGCCACCGAGTGATCGTGCGCACCGACGACGAGCACGGACGGCCCGACATGCGCGAGATCCTCGAGCTCACGGACGCAGGCGCCGCAGTGATCATGTGCGGGCCCGTCCCGCTCGTTGACGCCGCGAAGGCGCTGCTGCCGGAGCTGAACCCGACCGCCCGGCTCTACAGCGAGCGCTTCTCGGCGCCGCCGGTGCGAGGCGGCCAGCCGTTCAGCGTGCAGCTGGCGCGCTCGGGCAAGGAACTCGAGGTCGCGGCCGACGAGTCGCTGCTCAGCGTGCTGCGCCGCGAGGTCCCGGGCGTCGCCTACTCGTGCCAGCAGGGCTTCTGCGGCACCTGCAAGGTCGGCGTGCTCAAGGGCGAGGTCGAGCACCGAGACCAGCTCCTGCTCGACAACGAGCGCGACTGCTCGATGCTCCCGTGTCTTTCCCGTGGCAGCGGCACCTTGCTGCTGGACCTCTAGGAGACTGCCATGCACATTCCCGTGATCATCGTCGGTGCCGGCTTCGGCGGCCTTGGCCTCGGCATCCGGCTGCGTCAGGCCGACATCGAGGACTTCGTGATCCTCGAGCGCTCGTCGGACCTGGGCGGCACCTGGAGCCGCAACACCTACCCGGGCGCGGCGTGCGACGTACCTTCGACGCTGTACTCGTACTCGTTCGCGCCGAACCCGACCTGGTCGCGCAAGTACGGCACCCAGCCAGAGATCCTCGAGTACCTCCGCAGGACCGCGACGTCGTACGGCGTGACGCCGCACGTCCGCTACGACACCGAGGTCGAGGCAGCGACCTTCGACGAGGAGACGTGTCGCTGGCAGCTCAGCACCAGCCAGGGCGACCTCACCTGCGACGTGCTGGTCGGTGCGGTCGGGGCTTTCGCGGAGGCGAAGTACCCGGACCTGCCCGGACTCGACTCGTTCGAGGGCACGCAGTTCCACACCCTGCACTGGGACCACGAGCACGACCTGACCGGCCAACGCGTCGCGGTGATCGGCACCGGGGCGACCGCCGTACAGGTGATCCCCGAGGTGCAGCAGATCGCGAGCGAAGTGCAGGTCTACCAGCGCACGCCACCCTGGATCGTGCCGCGGCTCGACCGGGCCGTCACGCCGGTCGAGAAGCTGGCGTTCCGGACCGTTCCGCTGACCCAACGCGCAACCAGGACCGCGTGGTACGCCGGCATCGAGTCGTTCGGGCTCCCCGGCTTCGTCTCGGCGAGGTTCCGCCACCCGTTCCAGACCCTCGGTCGGCTGCAGCTCCGCCGCCAGGTACGCGACCCGCGGCTGCGACGCGCGCTCACCCCCGACTACATGATCGGCTGCAAGCGGGCGATCTTCTCCGATGCGTACTACCCGGCGCTCACCCGGGACAACGTCGACGTTGTCACGGCCGGGATCCGGGAGGTCCGGCCGCACAGCATCGTCACGACCGACGGGGTCGAGCGCCCGGTCGACACGATCGTGCTGGCTACCGGATTCACCACGACGCCGCGTTTCTGCGACGGCGTGAAGGGGACCGATGGACGCTCGATCAACGACGTCTACCGCGAGCGTCCGCAGAGCTATCTGGGTGCCGCGAACGCCGGCTTCCCCAACCTGTTCACCGTGCTCGGCCCCTTCGGCGCCGCCGGCAACCAGTCGGCGATCTTCATGATCGAGGGCCAGATCGACTACATCGTCGACGCCGTCACGCGGATGCGTGCCGATGGCCTCAAGCGGGTCGAGGTACGGCGTGAGGTGCAGGACGCGTTCGTGGCCGAGATGCACTCACGCGCCCAGGGCGGGACCTGGCTCACCGGTGGCTGCTCGAGCTACTACACCAACGACAGCGGCGAGAACTCCGGCCTCTACCCGAACTGGTCGTTCGAGTACCGTCGCCGGACACGGCGCTGGGACGCCGACAACTACGAGGTGACGCGATGAACCCGCTGCAGCTTCTCCCCTCCCTTCGTCGTCTCGACCTGAACGGCAAGGTCGCCCTGGTGACCGGGGGCGGCGACGGGATCGGTCGCGCCACCGCCCTGGCGATGGCCGACCGCGGTGCCCTGGTCGCCGTACTCGACCGTGACGGGGTCGCTGCCAAACAGGTCACCGCCGAGATCGGCGAGGCACGCGCGCTCGCGATCACCGCGGATGTGACGGACCGCGACGGGATGGAGCTGGCCGTCGCGCAGGTGGTCGAGCGGTTCGGGCGACTGGACGTCGTGGTCGCCAACGCGGGCATCACGCCACCGCCGGCCACGCTTCGCACCCTCGACCCCGCCGACTTCGACCGGGTCATGGCGGTCAACCTGACCGGCGTCCTCAACACCGTGCAGCCTGCGATCGAAGCGCTCATCGAGCAACGCGGACACATCGTGGTGGTGGCGTCCTGCGCCGCGTTCAGCCCGCCGGCGGGTGGCGCGGTGTACATGGTCAGCAAGGCGGCGGTCGAGGTCCTCGCCCGCGCGTTCAAGCTCGAGCTGGCCGCCCACGGGGTCACGGTGACGACCAGCTACTTCGGCTTCGTGGACACCGCTCTCGCCCGTGCCACGCTCGACGACGACCCGATCGGCCACGAGATCACGGCCGCCGTGCCGTGGCCGCTCAACGTGCGCATCACACCTGAGGCTGCGGCCCGGACGATCGTGGGCGGGGTCGAACGACGCTCAGCCTCGACGACGGCGCCCCTCGCCTGGGCACCCCTCGGTGTACTCCGCGGGGTCGTGGGTCCCCTGCTCGACGCCTTCCTGATGCGCGACCCGCGACTGGCCCGGCTGCTCGCCCAGCTCGAGGAACGCGCAGGAGCAGCCTCCTAGACCGCTCACCCGGGCCGTGCTTGGGTTGGTCCGTGACCCAGACCTTGCAGGCCGACTACCTCGTCGTGGGGGCCGGTGCCATGGGCATGGCGTTCACGGATGCTCTGATCGACCACTCGGACGCGAGTGTCGCGATCGTCGACCGTCGGCACAGTGTCAGCGGGCACTGGGTCGACGCGTACCCGTTCGTACGACTGCACCAAGCGTCAGCGTTCTACGGCGTCCCGTCGACACTGCTCGGCGGCGCCCGCCTGCAGCAGACCGGGCCGGAGGTCGGCCTCCAGGAGCGGGCGCCCGTCTCGGAGATCACCGCCTACTACGGGCGCATCGCCGACCGGATGCTCGAGTCGGGCCGGGTCGAGATCTACCTCAACAGTGACTACCGCGACGACCGCACCATCGTCTCGCGGGTCTCGGGCAAGCGGATCGACGTACCGGAGACTTGCCGGATCGTCGACGCGCACTACCTCGCTCCGGACATCCCGGCGGAGACCGCTCCACCCTTCGCGATCACGGACGGCGCGCGGGTGCTCCCGGTCAACGACATCGCCCGGGTCGAGGAGGCGCCGAGCCAGTACGTCATCGTCGGTTCGGGCAAGACCGCCACTGACGGTGTCATCTGGCTCTTGGCGCGCGGCGTCGACCCCGACGCGATCTGCTGGATCAGGCCCCGCGACCCATGGATGACGAACCGAGCCGCGCTGCAGCCCGATCCGGTGGCGTTCTTCACGATGGTCGCGGACATCATCGAGTCCGCGGTGGCGGCGTCCTCGCCGGAGGACTTCTTCCTCCGGATGGAGGACGCCGGCGTGATGATGCGGATCGACCGGTCCTTCGCACCGACGATGGCCAAGGCCCCCACCCTCGCCACCTGGGAGCTCGAGCTGCTGCGCACCATCGAGAACGTCGTACGCCTCGGGCACATCAAGCGAGTCGAGCCGGGGCGGATGACCTTCGCCGAGGGCGAGGTCGGGATCGCGAAGGACGCGCTCGTCGTGCACTGCGCGGCTCCCGGCCTGAAGTACCCGGCCCTCGTGCCGATCTGGGGACCGTCGACGATCACGTTGCAACCGATCCGGGCCGGCTTCCCGTGCTTCGCTGCCGCACTCGCCGGGTACGTCGAAGCGACGCGTCAGGACGACGTGGAGAAGAACCGGCTCTGCCCGCCGTCGCCGTACGGCAACTCGATGGCGGAGTGGGCGAAGATGAACGCCCTCGGGACGAAGGCCTCGATGTCGTTCAACTCCGAGCCGGACATCAAGGCTTGGGCGGACCAGGTCCCGCTCAACCCGGCGCGGGTCCCGGCCCGCTACCCGGGATCGCCCTTGCTGGACGACGCCCTCGCACGGGTCCAGGCAGCCATGGGCCCGGGTCTGGCGAAGCTGACCGAGCTGGGCGACGCCTGAGATTCCTGCCTCTCGAGGATCACTGACTCTGCCGCCCGGGACGCCGGGAACGGGAGTGTCAGTGACACAGATCC
>DATILB010000451.1:0-4697 GCA_035477015.1 Nocardioidaceae bacterium
CGTCGCCGAGGCGTCACGGACACCTGCGGACACGGCTGCGCCGGCGCTCGTCGTCGCGAGCGCCGGAAACCCCCACACCTCGAGCATGCGTGCGCTGCCCGCGTCCCAGGGGTTCGGGATGACGAACGGCTTGGCGTGCAGGGCGCGGAAGGACTCGGCGAGGCTCATTCATCGATCCTCGCCGAGCCACGGACCGCACGACAACGCGATTTCCGCGCTGTCGCGAGGAGTCTCGTCAGACGAGCTCCGGTACGTGCAGGTGGGCGTAGGCCAGCTCGAACTCGCGGACCTCCATGATCTCCAGACCGGCCTGCTCGGCAGAGCGGGTCCGGATCTGCTCGGCCATGGGGCGACTCGCTTCGAGCGCCTCTTGCGTGTCGAAAGTCGTCGTCACGCAGCCGATGCCCGTTGTCCTGTTCACCATGACACTCGCACTGCAGAAACCTGGAATCTGCTCGACTGCCGGCAACCCGTTGAACTTGAACACGTCGATCAGGGCATCCATGTCGCCTTGCGTCCACACGACTCGGCAAGCCGCGCCGTGCTGGGTGCGGTGCATGACGCCGATCTCCCACTCGTCGACCTGCATGTCGCCGCCGAAGATCTCACGGCCCCGCTCGCGGATGCCGCGCAGCTGGTCGTCGCTGGCCCGCATGGCCTCCTCGGACTCCCATGAGCTGGTCGCGATGGCCTGGCCGGTCTCGCGGTCGACCAGACATGAGAGGCCCCTGCACCCTTCGATGCCGTCCATGATCGGACGTACTTCGTTCTCGATGAAACGCAGACCGGCGTCGATGTTCTCGGACTTGCCGTTAAGCGTGGTGGATCGTGCGAACACGGCCCAACTCCTTGTCTGACTGGGCGGGCCTTCCCGGCTCCGCCGGATGAGCCCCACACTGCTCCCACCGGCCCTGAGCCGCAAGTCCCTGCCAGACCACCGGCGCTAAAGGCGCTCGATGATGGTGACGTTCGCCTGCCCGCCGCCCTCGCACATGGTCTGGAGGCCGTACCGACCGCCGGTGCGCTCGAGCTCGTTGAGCAGCGTGGTCATCAGCCGGGTTCCAGTCGCCCCGATCGGGTGACCGAGTGCGATCCCGCCGCCGTTGACGTTGGTCTTCTCGAGCGGTGCGCCGGTCTCCTTGGACCAGGCCAGCACCACAGAGGCGAAGGCCTCGTTGCACTCGAACAGGTCGATGTCGTCGATCGAGAGACCGGTCTTGGCCAGCGCGTGCTGCGTCGCGGTGATCGGGCCCGTGAGCATCCAGACCGGGTCGTCACCCCGAACCGAGAGGTGATGGATCCGAGCTCGCGGGGTTAGCCCGTGGTCCTTGACGGCCTGCTCCCCCGCAATGAGTACGGCGGTCGCGGCGTCACTGATCTGCGAGGCCACGGCAGCGGTGATCCGGCCACCAAGTGCGAGCGGCTGCAGGCCGGCCATCTTCTCGAGCGTCGTGTCCCGTCGTGGGCCCTCGTCGACGGAGACGTCTCCGATCGGCGCGATCTCGTTGACGAAGCGGCCCTCGTCTATCGCACGGATCGCCCGCTGATGCGACTCGTAGGCGAACCGCTCCATGTCCTCGCGGCTGATGTCCCACCGCTCGGCGATCATCTCGGCCGACTTGAACTGTGAGATCTCCTGGTCGCCGTACCGCTTGACCCAGCCCGGTGACTCCGCGAACGGCGTCGAGAAGCCGAACTGCTGCGCGACGAGCATGGCCGACGAGATCGGGATCGCGGACATGTTCTGGAGCCCGCCGGCGACCACCAGGTCCTGCGTGCCGGACATGACGCCCTGCGCCGCGAAGTGCACCGCCTGCTGGGACGAGCCGCACTGCCGGTCGATGGTCACACCGGGGACGTGGTCGGGCAGCCCGGCGACGAGCCAGGCCGTGCGCGCGACGTCGCCTGCCTGGCCACCGATCGTGTCGCAGCAGCCCATGATCACGTCGTCGACGGCACCGGGGTCGATCCCGGTCCGGTCGATGAGAGCCCCGAGGGCGTGCGCGCCGAGGTCGGCCGGGTGCACCTGCGCCAGCCCGCCGCCGCGGCGGCCGACCGGCGTACGAACTGCGTCGATAATGAAGGCTTCAGCCACGGGAGGAGATCCCTTCGAGGAGGATGGCGAGGTACTGGTCGGCGACGGTCTCGATGGTCATCGAGCCGCCCGGGCGGTACCACCGGACCGCCACCCAAACGGTGTCGCGGACGAAGCGGTAGACGAGCTCGAGGTCGAGGTCCTGGCGGAGCGCGCCGGCCTTCACGCCGCCGCGCAGCAGCTTCATCCAGACCTCGCGGAACTGGTCGTTGCGGTCCTTCAGGTAGGCGAAGCGCTCCGACTCCATCAGGTACGACGCGTCGTTCTGGTAGATCGCCACCTCGGAGTGGTGCTTGTCCAGCGCGTCGAAGGAGGCGCGCACCACGGCCTCGACCTTCGCCCGTGCGTCGAGCTTGGAGCGGATGATCTCGTCCCAGGTGCCGAACAGCTCCTCCTGGAACGTCGAGAGGATCTCGTCGACCATCGACTCCTTGGAGTCGAAGTGGTGGTAGAGCGAGCCACTCAGGATGCCCGCGGCGTCGGCGATGTCGCGGACCGTCGTGTTCTTCACGCCTCGTTGCGCGAAGAGCTCGGCCGCGATGGCGAGCAGCTCGTCCCGGCGGGACCCCGTCTGGACGGTCATGACCGCTGGCTGCTCACGCTGACGACCTCACCGGTCATGTACGACGAGTAGCCGCTGGCCAGGAACACCATCACGTTCGCCACCTCCCACGGCTCAGCCGCACGGTTGAAGGCTTCGCGGCCCTTCAGCTCATCGAGCAGCTCGGGCGACGTGACCTTCTCGAGGAAGGGATGCATCGCCAGACTGGGCGAGACTGCGTTGACGCGGATGCCGTGGGGAGCGAGGTCGAGGGCCGCGCAACGGGTCAGCGCCATGACGCCCGCCTTGGCCGCGGCGTAGTGAGCCTGGCCCTCCTGGGCCCGCCAGCCGATCACCGACGCATTGTTGACGATCACTCCGGCCTTGCCGGCCGCGACGAAGCGCTGCCCCGCGGCCCGGATGCACCGCATCGTGCCGGTCAGCGTGATGTCGAGCACGAGTGACCATTGCTCGTCGGTCATCTCCAGGATGCTCGCCGTACCGCCAAGGCCGGCGTTGTTGATCATGATGTCGACCCCGCCGAGGGCATCGGCCGCATCGAGCAGGCCCTGGACCGCGGTCTCGTCGGTGACGTTGCAGACCACGCTGGTGACTCTGTCGGCGCCGAACTCCTTGGCGAGCTCTTCCTCGGCCTCTGCGAGCCTGCGCTCGTGCGTATCGCTGATGACGACGGCCTTGGCGCCTTCCTCCAGCGCTCGCCTGGCCACCGCCGCTCCGATGCCGGCACCTGCAGCCGCCGTCACCACGACGACCTTGCCCGCGAGCAGGTCGTGCCCCTCGACGTAGTCGGGTGTCACACCGGAAGTCATCCCTTGGGCTCCCTAGGTAGGCCGAGCACGCGCTCGGCGATGATGTTGCGCTGCACCTCGTTGGACCCGCCGTAGATCGTGTCCGCCCGGCTGAACAGGAAGAGTGCCTGTAGCTGGTTCACGCGGTAGGGATCGCTGTCCTCGACCACGAGTCCCTCTTGCCCGAGCACCGTCATGGCCAGTTCGCCCAGCGAGCGGTGCCAGTTCGCCCAGACGAGCTTCGACACGCTCGCGTCACCCGGGCCGGGCTTCGTCGCACTCAGTGTCCGGAGCGCGTGCAGGCGCATCACGTCGAGCCCGATCTGGGCCTGCACGATGCGGTCGCGAATCAGCGGGTCGTCGTACGAGCCGTTGCTCTTGGCGGCCTCGACGACGAGGTCGAGCTCGCGTCGGAAGCCGACCTGCTGGCCGACGGTCGAGACCCCACGCTCGTAGCCGAGCAGGCCCATCGCGACGGACCAGCCCTCACCGGGGTTCCCCACGACCAGGTCGCGGCGCGTCCGCGCACCGGTGAAGAAGACCTCGTTGAACTCGGAGCCTCCGGTGAGCTGCTCGATGGGACGGATGTCGATCCCGTCCTGCTGCATCGGAACCAGGAGGAAGGAAAGGCCTTGGTGTCGGGCCGATCCCTGCTCGGTCCGGGCGATCACGAAACACCAGTCCGCGAACTGGGCGAGCGACGTCCAGGTCTTCTGCCCGTCGATGACCCAGTCGTCACCGTCCAGCCGCGCCTTGGTCGCCACGTTCGCGAGGTCGGAGCCCGCACCGGGCTCGGAGTAGCCCTGGCACCAGAGCTCTTCGACCGCGACGATCTTGGGCAGGAACCGGGCCTGCTGCTCGGCGCTGCCGAAGGCGATCAGGGTCGGACCGAGGAGCTCCTCGCCGAAGTGGTTCACCCGGCCGGGAGCGCCTGCGAGGGCGTACTCCTCGTGGAAGATCACCTGCTGGAACAGCGGCAGGCCCCGGCCCCCGTGCTCGGTCGGCCAGCCGATGCAGGTCCAGCCGTGCTGTGCCAGGTGCCGGTCCCACTCGAGGCGCTCGTTGTGGGCCTCATGCTCGCGACCCGGGCCGCCGAGGCCCTTGAGGGACGCGAAGTCGCCTGAAAGGTGGTCGCCGAGCCACTCGCGCACCTCGCGGCGGAACGCCTCGTCCTCGGCGCTGTAGGTCAGATCCACTTCCCGGACCTCCCTCCCGTTATCGCTCGTGGCTTGGTCTCAGCGTGGTCCAGGAC
>DATILB010000452.1:0-11734 GCA_035477015.1 Nocardioidaceae bacterium
GAGCTCGACGACACCTACCGCGGCCTCGACAAGGTCGCGGCCGCCCTCGGCCCGAAGGGTGCGAACGAGAATGGTGCACTCTCCCGGCTGATCGCAGCCACCGCCGCCAGCCTTGACGGCAACGGAGCGCTCCTCAACGACACGTTGCGCGAGTTCGCCGGAGCTCTGAGCACGCTGGCATCGAGCAGTGACGACATCAGCGGCACGGTCGCCAACCTCGGCGTCACCACGCAGACGCTGGCCGGCAAGGACGCCACCGTCCGCGCGCTGGTCACGAACCTGGCTCGAGTCGGCGCCCACCTGAACGGACAGCGGGGCGACCTCACCATCGCGGTGCGTCAGCTCAAGCAGGCGCTGCGACTGGTCGCCGGCTTCACCCGCGACACCCGCAGCGAGTTCAAGAGCGCGGTGAACGGTCTGACCGACGTGAGTGACCAGCTGGTCAACCACCTCGGGGACCTCGAGGAGATGCTCGACCTGGGCCCGGTCGGCCTCACCAGCCTGGTGAACATCTACGAGCCGAGGAACTGGTCGTTCGACAAGTTCTTCGAGGTCGACCCCGGCGCCAAGACCGGAGCCCTGGCCCTGCGCAACGGCTTGCTCGAGGACCTCGACATCGCGCTCGGCTACGCCCTCTCCGGCTTCTGCGCCGCGATGCCGGCGGAGCAGCGGGTCCAGCTCGCGGCGTTCTGCTCGACGCTGGAGTCGCTGGGCGGCAACCTGGGCGCGCTCATCGTGCAGGCCACCCACGCAGGCGGTCACGGCGTGACCGACCCGGTGCCAGGAGCGACCACGCTCGGCGGCCTGCTGACGGGAGGCGCGCGATGAAGACTCGCGCCGCTCTCGTCGCGCTCCTGTTCCTGACCGGGTGCAGCTACGAAGGTGCCCAGAGCCTTCCGCTCCCCGGAGCGGTCGGCGGCAAGGACACGTACACCGTCACGATCGTGCTGGCAGATGCCACGAACCTGGTGGCCAAGGAGACCTGCCGCAGCAACGACACGATCATCGGCCACATCGAGTCGGTGACGCTCGACGACCAGCTGCAGGCCAAGGTGGTCTGCCGGATCCGCAACAGTGTTGCGCTGCCCGCCAACATCACGGCGACGGTCCGCGAGACCAGCCTGCTGGGCGAACGGTTCGTCGCGCTCGGCCCTCCGACGGGTGTCGAGCCCAAGGGCCGGCTCGCGCCTGACGCGGTCGTCCCCCAGGACGCGACCCGCGTCGACCCGAACGTCGAGATGGTGTTCGGCGCCCTCTCGCAGGTGCTCAACGGCGGAAGCCTCGGCAAGCTCGACACGATCACCCGCGAGCTCAACACCGCGCTGTCCCAGTCCGACCTGGCGGGCACCTTCCACCGGCTCGGCACGTTCGTCGACGTACTCGACGACAACCGCGACGACATCACCGCCAGCCTGGTCGCCCTCGACAAGCTCGCCGGCAGCCTCGCACGTCAGCGCGGCGTGATCGCCGACGCCCTCGACTCCGTCCCCTCTGGGCTGCAGGTCCTCGACCGGCAGCGACCGGCCCTCGTGCAGTCGCTGCGCTCGCTCTCCCGACTCTCGCGCGTCGCCGTACCCCTGATCCGCCGCAGCAAGGCGGACACCGTGGCGGACCTGAGGCATCTCGCGCCGGTGCTCAAGGCGCTCACCAAGGAGGGCCATGGCCTCGCGGCGACCCTCGAACGCGCCCTCTCGTTCCCGTTCCCGAGCAACGGCATGGCCGTCATCAAGGGCGACTACGGCGGGATGATCGCCGACATCGACATCGACATCGACATGCTGAACGCCCTGCTGGCCGGCCAGATCCCGAAGCCCGCGGCCGGTGGCGCGAAGGACCAGACTCCTCAACCGGGGCTGCCCGGCCTGCAACTGCCAGGTCTCCAGCTTCCCGACCTGCCCGTGCTCCCTGAGCTCCTCGACCTGCTCGGCCTGAACACGCTGGGAGGCGGCTCATGACCAAGCTCCTCACCAGGATCCAGCTCGGCGTCTTCGCCGTCGTGACGGTGCTGGCCGTCACGTACGGCGCCGTCACGCTCTTCGACGTGAACCGCATCGTGTCGCCGCCGTACCTCGTCGAGGCGCAGTTCGCGAACGCTGGCGGCATCTACCCGCGAGCCGACGTCGACCTGCTCGGCACCCGCGTCGGGCGGGTGAAGGAGCTCAAGCCCGGGCCGGGTGCCGGTACGACGGTCGTCATGGCGATCGATCCGGAGATAGCGATCTCCTCGAACGTCACCGCGCTGATCGGGAACAAGTCCGCCATCGGCGAGCAGTACGTCGAGCTGACACCGCTGTCCGCCGAGGGACCGATGCTCGCCGACGGCGACGTCATCCCGCTCAAGGACACGAGTGCGCCGATCGAGGTCGCCACCCTGCTGGGCAACCTCGAGAGTTTGGCTGCCTCGGTCGACACGAAGAAGGTCGCGACCGTCCTGCAAGAGTTCTCGACCGCCGTGCGCGATCTGGGGCCGACGATGGGACAGCTCCTCGACGACGCCGACACGGTGACCCGCTACTCGCTCGACGACGTCAAAGCCACGACGTCGCTGATCGAAAGCGCGCGCACCGTGCTCGACACCCAGGTGGCGAAGGGACCGGAGACCGCGACGTACCTGCGCGAGCTCGGCTCGTTGACGGAGCAGCTGCTCCGGCTCAACCCCGACTTCGCCGACCTGTTCGCCCAGGGCATCCGGTCCGGCGACGAGATCACGGCGCTGCTGCGTGAGAACCGCGAAGTGCTGCCCCTCCTGCTCGACGACCTGGTCTCGCTCACGACCGCGGCGCACCTACGGGTCGACGGGATTCGCAAGACCCTGGTGATCTTCCCGTGGGTGCTCGAGGCCGCAGGCAGCGCGATCCGATACTGCGACGAGTACAACCCGGTCACCGGCAAGGCGGTCGCGGCCACCTGCCACTACGACGAGAACGGCCGGCCGATCTACAGCGCACACCTCGCGGTCCAGCTGCCCGAGCCCCCGGGCGGGCCGCAGTACCTGCCCTGCCAGCGCGGCTACGGTGGCACGGTGCGCTACCTCCCGGACGGCACTCCCCAGGACGGCGGGCCGAAGCAGGGCCGCGACACCGAGCCGAACCGCAGGGTCGCCTGCACCGCACCTCCGACCGACCCGGTGACGCCGAACGTCCGTGGCGCGCAGAACGCCCGCCTGAGGCCCGCCCTGTGAGTCGACTCCGCTCGCTGCCGGTGGTGCTGGCAGCTCTGCTCGTCGTGCTGCTCGCCACTGCGGCGGTCCTGTGGTTGCGCGACCGCCGGGACGTCGACTCCGGCATGGTCGCTGTGGCGACGGAAGAGGCGCGCAACTTCTTCAGCCTCGACTACCGCACTGCCGATGAGGACGTGGACCGCGTGCTCGCGCTGGCGACCGGCGACTTCGCCGAGCAGTACGCCGCCAAGCGCGACGAGGTGGTCGCGGGCGTCGAGAAGGCGAAGCTGGTCGTCACCGCAAGCGTCCCGGAGGAGGGCACGGCGGTCGAGTACGCCGCTGAGGACAGCGGCCAGGTGCTGGTCGCCGTCGATGTCTCCTCGCGGTCGACGTCGGGCGCCGAGGACGTCCGCTACCGCACGCGGATCGTGCTGACCAAGGTCGACGGTCGTTGGCTCGTCTCGGACCTTGAGCAGGTCGGATGAGACGCCTCAACACGATCCTCGTGATCCTGGTGATCGCCGCCGCGGCACTGGTCGGCTGGGTCGCGACCCGGTCCGGCCCGGACGACGTCCGCCCCGCTGTCGCGGACGACGGGGCCTACTCGGTCGGCTCCATCGCAGGTGGTGGAGAGGACGTCGTACGCGCGGCCGCCGAGGCACTGCCGATCGCGCTGACCTACGACTACCGCACCCTCGAGGACGACCTGGCCGCCGCGACGGAGCGGATGACGTCCTCCTTCGCCGAAGAGTTCACCGACACCTTCCGGAAGACGGCCCAGCAGCTGGCAACCGAGAAGAAGGGCGTCACCCAGGCACTCGTGCGCGCCGCCGTCCTGGTCAGTGAAGGTGACGGGAAGGCAGTGGCCCTGGTCTACGTTGACCAGCTGCTGGTGTCCAGCGAGCAGAGCCAGCAGGACAAGGGGCCGATCCGAGTCACCAAGAACCGGGTGCTCGTCGACCTGGTCGAGGTGGACGGCGCCTGGAAAATCGACAACATCCGGCCGTTCTAGACCGCGTTCTTGCGGATTCGGTCCGCAGCACCCGGGCTGAGCAGCTCGGTGGCGCTGAGGAACCTCGCCGCCAGCGGACTGACGCGGCGGGCTCTGGTCACCATCACGTCGCAGACCACGGCCGCTGCTTCTTCCGGTGTGAGCGCGGGGATCCGTCGGTAGATCTTGGTCGGCTGGATCATCGGGGTACGGACCAGGGGCATGCGGATGTTGCTGAACACGATGCCGTCGTCCAGCAGCTCGCCCTGCACGCAGTCAGACCACGCCTCCAGGGCCGCCTTCGAGGCGGTGTAGCCCGAGAAGCGCGCAGGTCGCACCTGCACCGCCCAGCTGGAGACGTTGATGACCTGGCCGCTGCGCCGGTCGGTCATCGTGGGAAGCAGCCCTGCCGCCAGCCGGAGCGGCGCGAAGTAGTTGAGCTGCATCGGTCGCTGGAAGTCGTGGAAGCGGTCGAACGAGTTGCTCGCCTTGCGCCGGATCGACAGCCCAGCGTTGTTCACCAGGATGTCGACGTGCCCGTGCGCGTCGAGCACCTGCTCGACGAGGGCGTCGATCTGGTCGAGGTCGGACAGGTCGCAGGGGTACGCGTACGCCGTACCGCCGGCCTGCTTGATCTCGTTGCGAAGGGCCTCGAGGGCGTCGGCGGTGCGCGCGACGAGAAGCACGATGCCACCAGCGGCACCGACGCGCAGGGCGGTGGCGCGGCCGATCCCAGACGAGGCGCCGGTGACCAGCACGACCTTGCCCGCCACGGTCTTGCGGAGGGGCTTGGGGCGCAGCACGTTGCGGTCGACGGGCGTGACGGTGACGCGGTTGGCGACCCGAGCGGCGCTCTTGAGCAGACTGTTGCGATCCATCTCAGCCTTCCAGGTTGAGGCCCACGCGCGGACCGATGATCCGGGCACCGCGCGCGGCGATGCCTTCGTACCGTGCCCCGAGTATGCGCGGCACCGCATCGATGACGACAGCGTCGAGCCCGATCAGAATGCGGGCCTGGTCCTTCTCGACGCCACGCAGGATCGTGCGCGCCGCCTTCTCCGGCGAGGTCCGCGCGATCCGCGCGAAGTCACGGGCGCGGCGGTCCTCGTCGATGCCGAGCGAGTCAGAGGTGCGTGCGCTGGCCGCGATGTTGGTGCGGATGCCGCCGGGATGCACGCAGTGCACGCCGACCGGTCGGCGGGCGATGATCATCTCCTGGCGCAGTGCCTCGGTGAACCCACGCACCGCGAACTTGGCCGCGTTGTAGGCGCTCTGGGTCGGGACACCGACGAGGCCGAACACGCTGGAGACGTTGACCAGATGGGTCGGCTGCTCCTTGGTGCCGCTCTCGACCAGCAGCGGGAGGAACGCCTTGGTCCCGTGGACGACACCACCGAGGTTGATCCCCATCAGCCAGTCGTAGTCCTCCCAGGTCATCTCCTCGACGGTCGCACCCAGCGCGACACCGGCGTTGTTGACGACGAGGTGGGCTGAGCCGAAGTCACGACGTACATCCTCGGCGTGCTGCAGGACCGCACCCCGGTCCGCGACGTCCAGCTCATAGGTGCGTACGTCGACCCCGTCGCGCTTGCACTCGGCTGCGGTCTCCGCCAGGCCCAAGCCGTTGACATCGGAGAGGGCGACGTCGGCGCCGCGCTTCGCAAGCTCGATCGCCAGGGCTCGGCCGATGCCGGACGCGGCGCCGGTGACGACGGCGGTGGTGCCTCTGTACTGCATGGGTCTCCTCTGGTGCGTCGCACAGGCCGATTTTCATGGGACCAGTGATTACTGGTAACTCTGTTACCATCAACCTTGTGGGCAGCCCTGTCAAGCACTCTCCGCATCCGGACGGCCGGGTCGAGCGCTGGCGTGAGCACCGGCTGGAGCGCCGTCGCCAGCTCGTCGACGCCACGCTGGTCGCCCTCGAGGAGTACGGTCCCGAGGCGAGCCTCAGCCAGATCGCCCAGGTGGCCGGCATCCCGAAGCCGAAGATCTACCGGCACTTCGACGACAAGGCGGACCTCGTCGGCGCCGTGGGCCAGCGGTTGCGAGACCTGGCCCTCGAGCGGCTGGCCGCCGAGCTCCGTCCGGACGCCACCGTCCGTCAGCACGTGAGTCGCTCGCTCACTGCCGTGCTGACCCTGGTCGCCGAGCACCCGAACTGCGTCAAGATGCTGATGAACGCGCCCCCTCCGCCAGGTCGGCCGAACGCCATCACCGAGGGTGGTCGCGCCATAGCTCGCGTGCTCGTCACGTTCACCGCCGAGGACTTCTCCCGGGCCGCCCTGCCCACCGATGGCATCGAGCCCCTCACGCACGCCCTGGTCGGGTCAGTGCTGGGCGCGACGGACTGGTGGCTCCTGCAGCCCGAGGGCGAGCGGCTCCCCCTCGAGCGGTTGGTCGACCAGCTCACCGTCGTCCTGATCGGCGCAGGCGACGCAGCCCTGAGGACGATCGGGCTTTCGCTCGACCCCGACGCCGTCGTCGGCGCGGAGCACCTGGTCCGGCTTGCCCAAGGTGCGCTCTAGGACACGTACTCGGCGTACTCACGCTTGCTGCGGAAGGGCATCAGGTGTTGGGCCACGATGCCGCGCGGCACCGTCTCCAGCTTCAGTACGCCGTACTCCTCGGGCCAGCTGCCATCGCGCGGCAGCTTGAAGCTGCCCATCAGCATGTCCACCAGCGGAAGATGGATCGCGTAGTTCCGGTCCCAGTAGTCGATGTGTCGCGCGTGGTGCCAGTGGTGGTAGCGCGGCAGCACAACGACGTACTCGAGCCAGCCGAAGCGAATGCCGATGTTGGCGTGCGCGACGACCGCCTGCAGGCCGACCAGGATGACGTAGGCGTTGACGGCCGGGGTGGAGAAGCCCAGCACGAGCAGCGGCAGCAGTACGACGCTGCGGGTCATCACTGTCTCCACGAAGTGGACCCGCGAGCCGGCGAGCCAGTCGAGGTCGCGACTGGAGTGGTGCACCGCATGGAACCGCCACAGGACTGAGATCCGGTGATAGGAGCGGTGCAGGGTCGCCTGCGCGACGTCGGCCACGAAGACGGCGAGCAGGAACTGCGCCCACCCGGGCATCGACCCGACCGCGTCCTTCACGCCCGGGACCGCCACCGCAGCAGCGACGGTGGACGTCGATGCCGTGACCAGGATCAGGATGAACTGCACCAGCACGTGACTCATGAAGAAGTAGGTCACGTCGGTGCGCCACCCGGGCCGCAGCACCGGGACCTGGCGATGGGCGAGGTACTGCTCGAGCGGGATGAAGACCAGCGCCGAGAAGAAGAGGGAGAGGACGAACCAGTCCAGCCCGAGGGAGTACGGCGTCTCCCCGACCGTGTCGACCTGGACGTCGGTGCCGCCGAGAACGACAGCCAGCGTCGCCGCGCCGACACCGGCCAGCGCTACGCGGCGGCTCTGGTCTCGCAGGACAGCGGCCGTCCCCAGGACGAACGCCGCAACGAGCCCGATCAACAGGAGCGAGCGCGCGAACCCGTCGGTGTAGACGACCCGGAACTCGCGGCTGGTGAGCAGCTCAGGGAAGTGGAAGCACAGCACGGCCAGCAGGCTGAGCACGCCGAGCAGGCAGGAGACGTACGGCAGGAAGACGCGATGGCGGAGCAGCATGGTTCAACGCTAGGGCGAGCGACGGTGCAGCGCCTGAGTGCACGTACTCAAATGCGTTGCGCGATCTCGCCATACTGACTGGTAATCATCGGGGTCTCTTCCGTGCCACCGCGCTGAGTACCCTGGGGGCACCCGGCCGCTCAACCGGGGTCCACGGTGAGGGGGTCTCGGCATGAAGACCATCGGTTCTGTCACTGGCGCGCAGCACGGCGCGATCCTGGGTGTCGGCGCCTACCGCCCAGTTCGCATCGTTCCCAACTCCGAGGTCGTCGAGGCGATCGACTCCAGCGACGAGTGGATCCAGCAGCGCTCCGGCATCAAGACCCGTCGCTTCGCCGGGCCCGAGGAGACCGTCCAGATGATGTCGGTCGCTGCCTCGCGGCAGGCGATGGAGCGCGCGGGCATCGATGCGGGACAGATCGACGGCGTCATCGTCGCCACCGTCTCGCACCTGCTTCAGACCCCGGCGATCGCGACGGCGATCGCACACGAGCTGGGCACCAACCGACCCGTCGCCTTCGACATCTCCGCCGCGTGCGCGGGCTTCTGCCACGGTGTCGCCCTTGCCAGCGACATGATCCGCGCGGGCAGCGCCAAGCACGTCCTGGTGATCGGGGTCGAGCGGCTGACCGACATCACCTCCCCCACCGATCGGGGCACCGCCTTCATCTTCGCCGACGGCGCCGGGGCCGTCGTCGTCGGCCCTTCTGACGAGGCCGGCATCGGGCCCGTCGTGTGGGGATCCGACGGCGAGCAGTTCGACTACATCCGGCAGACCGAGGACTGGCGCGACGTGGTCGCCGCCGACCGGCCGTTCATGCCACACCTGGTCATGCAGGGCAGCCAGGTGTTCCGCTGGGCGTCCTACGAGATGGCCAAGGTGGCTCAGGCGACGCTGGACGCAACTGGACTCACGGTCGACGACCTCGACGTCTTCGTGCCGCACCAGGCGAACAGCCGCATCACCGACGCGATGGCGCGGTCGATGAAGCTTCCCGAGCACGTGAAGATCGCGCGCGACATCGTCGACCAGGGCAACACGTCGGCGGCTTCCATTCCTCTTGCGCTCGACCGGATGATGCAGGAGGGCGACGCCAAGAGCGGCGACCTCGCCCTCTTGATCGCGTTCGGTGCCGGCCTTGCCTACGCGGCACAGGTCGTGCGCGTCCCGTGATGTCAACACAGCAAATCGCGGCCGAGCGGCCACAACTGAAAACACCGTAGAACACCAACCCCGTAGGAGATATTCATGGCTACCGACGTCCGCGCCGAACTGGCCGAGATCGTCAACGAGGTCGCCGGCGTCGACGCCGACGACGTCCAGCTGGAGAAGTCGTTCATCGACGACCTGGACATCGACTCCCTGTCGATGGTCGAGATCGTCGTCGCCGCCGAAGAGAAGTTCGGCGTGCGCATCCCCGACGAAGAGGTCAAGAACCTCAAGACCGTCGGCGACGCCGTCTCCTTCATCGAGCGCGCCGCGCAGGGCTGAGATGAGCAACACTCGAGTCGTCGTCACCGGCCTGGGGGCGACGTCCCCGGTCGGTGGCGACGTGCCCACGACGTGGGAGGCCCTCCTGGCCGGCCGGTCCGGCGTGCGGCGGCTGAAGCACGAGTGGGCCGAAGAGCTAAGCACCCAGATCGCGGCCGAGGTCGCGGTCGAGCCGGGCGACGTCCTCGACCGGGTCAAGGCCCGTCGTCTCGACCGCTCGGGCCAGTTCGCCCTGGTCGCCGCTCTCGAGGCCTGGGCGGACTCTGGTCTCGACCAGGTCGAGGTCGACGCGGAACGCCTGGCGGTCGCCATCGCTACCGGGATCGGTGGCGTCACGACGTTGCTGAGCAACTACGACACCTTGAAGGAGAAGGGTCCCCGCCGGGTGTCCCCCCTCTCGATCCCGATGCTGATGCCCAACGGCCCTGCGGCCGCGGTCGGCCTCACGATCGGCGCCAAGGCGGGCGTCCACACGCCGGTGTCGGCATGCGCCTCGGGCAACGAGGCGATCGCACTCGGCATCGACATGATCCGGCTCGGCCGTGCCGACGTGGTCGTGGTCGGTGGCACCGAGGCCGCCGTGCATGCACTCCCGATGGCCGCATTCGGCCAGATGATGGCGCTGTCCAAGCGCAACGACGAGCCCGAGAAGGCATCACGTCCGTGGGACAAGGGCCGCGACGGTTTCGTCCTGGGTGAGGGCGCGGCCGTGCTCGTGCTCGAGTCCGAGGAGCACGCCAACGCTCGCGGTGCCCGGATCTATGCCGAGGCGGCGGGTCACGGGATCACGGCAGACTCGCATGACATCGCCCAGCCGGACCCGTCCGGTGCCGGGGCTACTCGCGCGATGAAGAAGGCCATCCTCGACGCCGGGCTGCAGCCGACCGACATCCTGCACATCAACGCGCACGCCACGTCGACCCCCCAAGGCGACCTCGCCGAGGCATCGGCGATCCGCCAGGCCCTCGGGGACGAGGCCGCCGGCAAGGTGATCCTGACTGGCACCAAGTCGATGACCGGGCACCTGCTCGGCGCAGCCGGCGCTCTCGAGTCGGTCGCCACCGTGCTCGCGCTGTACCACCGGGTGATCCCTCCGACGATCAACCTCGACGACCCCGAGGACCTCGGGATGGACATCGCCACCACTCGTCGCGAGCTCCCCGAGGGAGCCATCGCAGCTCTGAACAACTCGTTCGGCTTCGGCGGACACAACATCGCCATCGCGTTCAAGAGCATCTGAGAAAAGGAAGGTTGGACTTGTTTTCTCGAATCGCGATCGTGAACCGCGGTGAGGCTGCGATGCGGCTGATCCATGCCGTCCGCGACCTCACGGCTGCGGGCCAGGACTTCGTCACGGTGGCGCTGTACACCGACGCCGAGCGGCACGCCATGTTCGTGCGCGAGGCTGACGAGTCCTACCCGCTCGGCCCAGCATCGGCTCGCCCCTATCTCGACCTGAACGTGCTCGAGAGCGCGTTGGTCGCGACCAAGGCCGACGCCGTGTGGGTCGGCTGGGGATTCGTCGCGGAGGACCCCACGTTCGTCGACCTCTGCGACCGCCTCGGAATCACCTTCATCGGCCCGAATGCCGAGTCGATGCGCAAGCTCGGGGACAAGATCGGGTCGAAGCTCATCGCCGAGGAGGTCGGCGTACCGGTGGCTCCGTGGAGCGGCGGACCGGTGGAGACTCTCGACGCCGCCCTCAAGGCTGCCGAGTCGATCGGCTACCCGCTGATGCTCAAGGCGACCGCGGGCGGCGGCGGCCGCGGCATCCGCAAGGTCACGTCACCCGCGGAGCTGGAGGATGCCTACCAGCGCACCCGTGACGAAGCCGAGCGGGCGTTCGGCAGTGGGGTGGTCTTCCTCGAACGAGTCGTCACCGGGGCCCGTCACGTGGAGGTCCAGCTCATCGCCGACGGGCATGGCACAGCCTGGGCGATCGGCGTACGCGACTGCTCGGTCCAGCGGCGCAACCAGAAGGTCATCGAGGAGTCGGCCTCGCCGCTTCTCACTCCCGAGCAGAACGATGCACTGAAGGCGTCGGCGGAGCGGCTCGCTCTAGCTGTCGGCTACCAGGGCGCCGGCACCGTCGAGTTCCTCTACCAGCCCGAGGAGCAGTCGTTCGCGTTCCTCGAGGTCAACACCCGTCTCCAGGTCGAGCACCCCATCACCGAGGTGACGACCGACATCGACCTGGTCAAGGCACAGATCCACGTCGCTGCCGGCGGCCGCCTCGAGGGCAGCCGCCCTGAGGAACGCGGTCATGCCATCGAGGCCCGGCTCAACGCCGAGGACCCGGACCGCGACTTCGCCCCGTCCCCAGGTCGCGTCGAGCTCCTTGAGCTGCCGAGTGGTCCAGGCATCCGCGTGGACACCGGGCTTGGCGAGGGTGACACCATCCCCGCGGACTTCGACTCGATGATCGCGAAGATCATCGCCAGCGGGCGCGACCGCGACGAG
>DATILB010000453.1:0-7714 GCA_035477015.1 Nocardioidaceae bacterium
CCGGGTCAAGACCCACGGCAAAGGGTGGCGACATATCCGGGTCGGACCCCGCAGCTACCTGTGGCGCACCCCGACCGGCTACTGGTACCGCGTCGACCCCGACGGCACCCACGCACTGGGCAAGAACATCTCAGTGATGGAAGAGAAGCTCTTGGACCTCGTCCGCGCTGCCTGAGGATGCGCGTCCCTGCGCCGCGTGGCGGCGCGGAACCGCACCATGATGCCGATGTGGTCCGAATCCATCCGCTATTCGTGGGCAGTCCGATGAACCGGACGGACCCCTGAGGTGTCGTATGGGTGGATCATCAACAAGGCGACGCGTAAAGGTGTTGGGCGATGACAGGCGAGGACCACGTGCGGGAGGTGTACGACGCGTCGTACCGACGCCTGGTCGTCCAGCTCTTCGCTCTGACCGGTGACCTCGCTGATGCCGAGGATGCCGTACAGGAAGCGTTTGTCACGGCGCTGGGCAAGGGCCGCGCGTTCGCCAACCTGGACAACCCGGAGGCCTGGTTGCGCACGGTGGCCCTCAATCACGTGCGCAACCGGTGGCGTCACACGGAGGTGGCCCGCAGACTTCGAACGAAGGTGCCCGGCTCCTCCCCTGAGGGCGAGGTCGGCCCCGAGCACGTCGCCCTCGTCGAGGCGCTGGCGAAACTCGAACCGCCGCACCGCACCGCCGTGGTGCTCCACTACCTCGCCGACCGCTCGATCGCCGAGATCTCCAGCGATCTCGGCGTCCCCGAAGGAACGGTCAAGACGCGTCTGGCGCGCAGTCGGGAACTGCTCGCGCCGCTGCTGTCCGAACGAGAGGAGGCTGACCATGTCTGACCTTGATCGACTGCACGAGATCGCCGACGTCGTGCGGCCCCCTGCGTTCGAGGAGCTCCTCGAGACCCGACGCCGTCGCAACCGACACACGCGTCTTGCGACCGCCTCCACCCTGGCCGTTGCCGCCATCGCGGCCGTAGGTGTCCTGGCCGTCACCGGCGCCAACGTACGCACCGGCCAGCCACCGGTCGTCCCGCCCCCGTCGCCGACACCGACTGAGGGCATCGAGATCCCCGCCGGGCAGCAGACGATCATGCCCGACATCGGCCCCGGTGACATTCATGGGTTCGACGTGCTAGCAACGGTGACCAACTCCCAGCCAGAGCACCAGGGCGACTCCGAGCTCTCGGCCACGGTGACAGCCCATGTCGATGCGAGCTACGTCGTGTACTACTGCCGATCCCACGACGTACCGACCTGGATCGCCTACGCCGACGGCGACCTGGTCTCAGACAGCCCGGGCGCGGCTCACGACTGGTGGACCTTCCGCGCGTGCCGTCCGGACGACTCGACGTCACTGGCGAGCCATGCCGAGCTGGGCTATGGGGGCGGCATGCCCCAACTCGAGCAGAAGACCGCGCAGATGGTTGCCATCGCTCCGCCATCCCAAGAGTTGCGGGACTGCCTGGCCGGCAACGGTTCGGGCGACTACTGCCCACTTCCCGAACCGATCGCCGCGACCGACGCGGAGTTCGGTTTCCGGATCTACGAGTACACAGAGCGGCCGGTGCTTCAGCTCTTCGAGGATGCGGAGACGGCTGAGTTCTACCGGTTCGAGGCGGTCAGCAGCATCAAGGGAGCCGCCTGGCTCGTCGACCGAGCGGTCGTCGCCGCCCCCGACACGGACCGGCTGGCCTTCGAGCTGCCGGCATCGAACGCCGAGTACCTCGTTGATGTCTACGAGGTGTCCAGCCCACACTTCGACCGCTGCGTCGACCAGCACCAGGACGAGCTGCCGGACTACGCAACGACCGACAGCCACGTCTACGGGGATGCGGTCGACAAGGCCTGCGGCGTCGACCTCCGGCTCATGATCGACGGCAACACCATCGCCCCCGGCGAGGTGTACCCCGAGAAGACCGGCCACTTCAGTGATCTCGGTGCACGCCTGTCACCCGGCACCCCACACCGAGTCGAGGTCACGGTCGTCCGTGGTGACCCACGCAACATCCGGTACGCCGTCATCGTGCGGACCCGGACCCAGATGCCCTGAGACCCAGCGGCAGCCCGTCCGTACTCACCTCAACAACCGAAGGAACCGTCATGCCCACTTCACACCCGGCAGCCGCCGCCATCCTGATAATCGGTGCCCTCGGAGCCCTGGCCGGCTGCAACGACGACAGTCCCGACGCAAGCGCGAACTCCACCTCGCCTACCGCTTCGACCAGCCCGACCGAGTCGCCCGCAAGCGAAACGCCCACTGGTCCGCAGCACATCTCCGAGGACCTGCCCGGCGTACTCACCCCTGGGCCCTATCTGTTCTCGTTCCTCACCGAACCCGGGGTGACCGCTCCCGAGGCTCTCGTCACGGTTGCGGATGGCTTCACCGCCGGGGCCACCTGGTACATCGTCCCGCCCGATGGGAATCAGTTCCTGGGCACGTACGTCGTTGCGCGAGTGGAGCGTGACGCCTGCGGCAAGCGGAGTGGCTTCTTCGATCCCGGCCCCTCCGTCAAGGATCTGGCCGACGCTCTTGTCGCGCAGAAGTCGACGCGATCCTCGGTTCCCAAGCCAGTGACTCTCGACGGGCACAAGGGTCTCTACGTCGAGATGGCCAGCCCCAGCGATCTCGGTACCTGCACCCACAACCGTGGGTTGTGGGACGGACGCGGTATCTACACCGATGGCCAGGTCGACAAGGTGTGGATCCTTCACGTCGACGGGCAGCGTCTCGTGGTCGACGCGTCGTACGCGCCGTCGGAAACCACGCGCGCGCAGATCAACACGCTGACCTCGATGGCCAAGTCACTGGAGTTCGTGCCGGCGGAGTAGCCACGACCCAGATCAAACAACCACGACGTCCAGCGTCCCCAGCTCCCGGATCGCGGCGCAGCCCCGCGACACCATCGCCGCGAACATCTGGTCGCCCCGCTCGGTGCGAGTCCCATAGACGAGGGCGAAGACGCAGACCAGCGGCACCTGGACCATGCCGAAGACGTAGTCGTCCCAGCACTGCTCCAGCGAGTAGCCCTCTACCCCCAGCGCCGAGTGGTACGCCGCGACGAGGTCCCGCTCGTGCTCACGGCGTACGTCGGGCTCGAGGCTGGTCGCGACGAAGTAGGCGACGTCCCGCGCCGGCAGCGCGAGGCTGAGGGTCTGCCAGTCGACTGCGACCGCTCCGGGTGCGTCGTCGGGCGGGAACATCAGGTTGTCGACGCGGTAGTCGCCGTGCACGAGCCCGAAGCGCTCGGCCCTGGCGAGCGCCCACGACTCGAGGAGAGGCGGGATCGCCCGCAGCGTCTCGTGGTCCTCCGGCTTCAGCAGCGGACCGATCTGCTCGAGGAAGGTCTCGTTGGTCGGGGCGTAGAGCTCCGCCATCAGCGCAGCATCCTCGGGGCCGTTGAGGGAGAGCCCCTCGATCTCAAGCAGGGTCGGGTCGCACCAGCGCGGTCCGTGCAGGCCGGCCAGGTTGACCACCGCGTCGTACGCCTGCGGGACCGAACAGCCGACCAGCTGGTCACCCTGCCGTGAAGGCGCGAGGTCCTCGAGCAGCAGCACGAAGGCGCCCTTCTCGCCGCTGTCCACGTGGTAGCACTTCGGCACTCGCACGGTGACCGTCGAGGCCAGGTCGCGGTAGAAGCGCACCTCACCGAGGTACGCATTGGCCAGCAGCTCCCGGGCAGCCGCGTCGATCGCGGGGAGCTTCGCGATGACCCGCGAAGGAACGCCCGCACCCTCGATCGTGAGGCGGTAGCAGGTGCCGATCTGCCCGGTGCCGACCGGATCGGCGGTGAACGACGTGACGGTGCCGCCCAGCACGGTAGCCAGCCATTCCGGGGTCAGCTCCTCGATGACGACGGGGATGCTCATCGGGTGGCCTTTCCAGGGTTGGCCGGCAGGTGGTCGAAGACGCCCTCAGGGCGTACGGCGCGCCAGGCGTCCAGCACGGGGGCGAGCTCGTTCGGGGTCGCGCCATGCAGGATCACGCTGTCCGCACCGCCGTCGAACTGGTCCTGGATCCGTGTCGCGCAGTACGCAGCATCGCCGCTCGCCGACGCCGCCAGCCACTCGGCCGGGATCACCTCGTCGCGCAGTCGCGACAGCTCCTCGACCGTGCCGATCGCGTCGAACGCACCCGGGTAGCCCTGCACCAGCGGATGGGTGCGGAAGGCCTCCAGCACGGACAGGTCCCAGCCGTTGGCGCGGACCAGCACCTCGCCGTACCCCTGCAGGTAGGTCGCGAGCCGACCGACCAGCTTTCGCAGCCTTGCCTCTTGCGACAACGAGTCCGGCACCGTCGCGAGGACTGACCAGATCCGCACTGACGCCGGATCACGGCCCGCCTCCTCCGCAGCGCGACGAATCGTCGCGACGGACCTGGCGAGAGTCTCGTCGGTGAAGAAGGTGTGGAGTACGACGGCGTCGGCCACTCGCCCGGCGAGCTCGAGCGTCCTGCCGCCGATCGCCATCATCAGGATCGGGATGTCCTCGTCGAAGGAGCTGTCCTGCGAGAGGTACGGGAACTTCCCGGCCGGCCCGTCGTGCCCCACGACCGCCTGCCCGTGCCACAGGCTCCGGTAGATGCCGATCGCGTCGGTGAGCTGCGCGTTGGTGATGCGCGGCAGGCCCATCACGTCGAAGAGAGCATCGAAGCCGCGGCCGAGTCCGAGCGCGTAGCGGCCACCGGACATCCGGTGCAGCGTCGTCGCCATCGTGGCCGTGACGAGCGGGTGCCGCGTGTTGTGGTTGGTCGCGGCGGTGCCGATGCCGAGGCGCTCGGTGACGGCAGCGACAGCACCGGCCATCACGCCAGCGTCCTTCACGTTGAACCGCTCGGACAGGAAGATCGCGCCGATGCCGAGCTCCTCGGCGCGACGTGCCTCGGCGATCACGTCGGCGGGGTTGTTGGTGTGCCCGGCCAAGCCGTAGCAGCCGATCTCGGTCATGGTCATGCTGGCCTCCTCAGCCGAACCAGGGGTCGAGGGGTGCGGCGACGGAGGACGCCAGCCAGATGAGTACGACGTTGTACGCGAGGAACGCAGCATTGAGCGCGCCGCTTGCGGCGAGCAGTCCCACGACCGGCCGGACCTTGGGGAGCCGGTCGCGGAAGAAGAGCACGATGCCGGGCAGCGCCCAGACCAGACCGAGCAGCACGCCTTCGTAGACCGGCCACTGGTTCGCCTCGCCGGCCGAGAGCGACAGCCCCGGCGTGACGTGTCGCCACGCGAGCAGGCCCTGGTCGACGCCTTGCAGCTCGAAGACCGACTCGAAGAGCGCGACTGCAGCCCAGGCGATGAGGACGAGCACAACCGGCTGCCGCACCCAACGCGAGAGAAGGCGAAGCAGTCCGTACGTCGCCGCGCCCACGGCTGGGATCAACCAGGCGAAGGCCAGCGGCTGCATGAGGAGTGGCTGGTCCAGGCCCGGCGCCGAGTCGGGGACGAACGGCAGGTAGCGGGTCCAGTCACCACGGTCGACGAACTCCGCGTTGTACGCGAACACCGGGTCCACCAGGTTCACCAAAGGGTCCTGCCAGTACACCGTGACCCAGACCAGGGTGAGGGCCAGTGGCCAGGTCAGCTGCTTGCGGCGGACCGTCGTCACGACCAGGAAGGCGAGCCAGAGCACGGCGCCGACGACCTGTACCAGCTCGGCCCGCTGGACGCTGTCCGCGATGTCAGGAGGCAGCGGTGCGACTGTGTCGTGGGCGACGAACTCGTCGGAGAGGAGCCAGCCGACATAGCCCCAGAGCTGGATGGCGATGAAGGCTGCGCCGACTGCCGCAAAGATCCTCGCCAGGTTTGGTTTCGACACGCTTGCTCGCCAGGGCTCGCGACGCGGCTCAACCATCGACAGCTTCGCTGCTCGACCAGCGGTGGTAGCGAGTCCCCCGCGCCTCTCGTTCCCAGAGTTCATCCGTCGTGTTGAGCGCCTGCGCGATCAGGTCGCGCTTAAGCACCTTGTTGGTCGCGGTCGACGGGAGGTCGTCGGCGATCCGTACGTAGCGGGGCCAGCCCTTGGACGAGAGGTCCTTCTGCTCCGCGAGGAACGCCTCGAACCCCGCGGGGTCCAGCTCCGACTGGAGCACAATCGCCGCCACCAGCTGGTCGCCCGCGCTCGGGTCCGGGATGCCGTAGACGGCGACGCGGTTGACCGCAGGGTGTCGCAAGAGGATCTGCTCGATCGGCCCGGCGGCGAGGTTCTCGCCGTCGACGCGGAGCCAGTCGCTGGTGCGGCCGGCGAGGTACATGAAACCGTCGGCATCGCGGTAGCCGAGGTCGCCCGACCAGTACATGCCCTGCGCCATGCGCTCGTCGGTCGCCTGCTGGTCGTTGTAGTAGCCGGAGAAGAAGCCCGCCCCCGCCGTGTTGACGATCTCCCCGACCGCTTCGTCGAGGTTCGCCACCGCGCCGTGCTCATCGAAGATCGCGCGCGGGCACTCGGTCATGGCTTCGCGGTCGAAGACCGCTACCCCGTCCCACGGCTGCCCGATCGAACCGGCCGGCATGTCTGGCACCGGGCTGATGATGACGGCGTTCTCGGTGGACCCGAAGCCGTCGTACACGGCACAGCCGAAGCGCTCCGCGAACTCACGCTGGTCCTTGCCCGAGGCCTCGTTGCCGAACGCCTGACGCAACGGGTTGTCCGCGTCGTCGGGCAGCCGTGGAGTCGCGAGGACGTAGGCAAGCGGCTTGCCGACGTAGTTGAGGTACGTCGCGCCGTACCGGCGGATGTCGGCGAGAAAGGTCGAGGCGCTGAACTTCGGGGCCAGCGCCATTGCTGCCCCCGAAGCGACTGAGGGTCCGAAGCCGCTGGCGACCGCGTTGCTGTGGAACAGCGGCATGGAGACGTAGCAGACGTCTTCCTCGGTGAGGGAGAACAGCTCCTGGAGGCGCGCCCCCGCCATCACCACCATGAAGTTCGAGACCTGCACGGCCTTGGGATCACCTGAGGTCCCGGACGTGAAGATCAGCATGAACGTGTCCATGGTGTCGACGTCGCGGTGCGGCTGCGGCGCGGCCGACTCGATCAGCGACTTCCACTCGTCGGACGCGACGTCGATCACCCGCGCACCGCCGAGGTCGAGACCTTCCAGCAGCGAGGCGTACGTCGACTCGACGAGCAGCACCGAGCAGTCGGCCTTGCGTACGTCGGCCGCGAGTCCCTCACCGCGACGAGTGGTGTTGATGCCGACCGAGACGTAGCCGCCGATCGCACCCGCGCAGAGCGCCATGACGAACTCAGGGGTGTTGTCCGCCAAGACGCCGACGTGGAGTGGGCCATCCGGGGCCAGCCCCAGCAGCGCATCGGCACGCCGCGTCGACTCGGCGACCAGCTCGCGCCAGGTCCAGGACTCGTCACCGGACCGCAGTGCAGTGCGGTTCGACGAAGCGAGCGCGTGCAGGAGCTTCTGGACGGTGTCCGTCATCCGCGTTCCTTCAGGTGCCTGGACAGGAAGGAGACCTGGTGTTTCACGGCCGCGTCGAACCACTCCCCGGTGAACACGTCGAAGTGGTCGCACGGGTAGTGCCGGACCTCGGCGCGGGCCTTGAACGCCGCCTTCGCCGAGGCGTGCGGTGGCGCGCTCTCGTCGAGGTCCGCGATCTGCACCAGAGTCGGGACCTGGAGCTGCTTGGCCGCGCGTCCCGGACGGTAGGAGCCCATCTCGACCGTGATCGACGCCGCCACCTCGTTGCGCCAGCTCGGGCCCGCGATCGCGAGG
>DATILB010000454.1:0-2625 GCA_035477015.1 Nocardioidaceae bacterium
TCGGCCTTGCCCTTCAGGACGTGGGAGCCGACGTCGACGTAGGTGATCGCCGATGCGGTCAGCAGGCGTGTGGTCTCGTCGACCCACACCTGCCCGGGGTTGGCTGCGGACTGGACCCGCGAAGCCGTGTTGACCGCGTCGCCGGCGACCATCCCCTGCTGGGTGGCACCGATCGTGACCGCAACCTCGCCGGTGACGATCCCGACCCGCATCGCTAGTCCGGGGACTCGCTCCTCCTCACCGAGGGCGGCACAGGCGTTGACCAGCTCGAGTCCAGCTCGTACGGCGCGCTCGGCGTCGTCCTCGTGGGCGGTTGGAACGCCCCACACCGCCATGACCGCGTCGCCGATGAACTTCTCGACCGTGCCGCCGTACCTCCCGACGATGCGGCTGCACTCCTCGAAGTAGCGCGACAGCAGCTCGCGCACCTCCTCCTGGTCACGCGACTCGGACAGCGTGGTGAAGCCGACCAGGTCGCCGAAGAGCACGCTCGTGACCCGTCGGCCCGCAACGGGGCCTTGGGGTGGCGTCGGGGTCGCTGCCGGGGTCGTCGCGGTCGCTTCCTGGCTCGCTCCGCACACGTTGCAGAATCGCGAGCCGACGGCGAGCTCGTTGCCGCACGCGACGCAGGCGGGTGGTGCGAGGGTGGCGCCGCAGCTGAAGCAGAAACGGGAGCCGGCCACATGGTCGGTCGCTCCACAGCCCGGGCACGCACTCATGTCAGGCTCCGGGACTCAATCCCGTTCAGCACTTCGAGGAGTGCCGATGCGCCGAGCTCGACGTAGCTGTCGCGCGCCGAGGCCAGCAGCCCTTGAGCCTCTTCGTCGCGCCCCTGGAGCCGGAGCCAGGACCCGAGGTCCGCCTGCGCCTGCGCCCGCCAGAGCGGGGAGCCCCAACGGGTGAAGCCGTCGATGGCGTCGCGCATCGAGGACTCGACGTCCTCGGGCCGGCCGAGCTCCATTGCGCGTAGTCCGCTCAGGTGCGCGTGGCGCGCGAGCACGGCCAGGGAGTGCGAGGTTGTGCTGGTGTCGACCAAGGCCAGGAGCTCGTCGAGCTGCTGGTACTCCTTGAGCTCGACCGTCAACTCACCCGCCAGCGACCAAGGGTGCAAGAAGTCGTCCCAGGTGCCCGCGAATCCATAGAGCATTTCCGTCGCCTCCTGGGCGAAGGTCAGCGCGTGGCGCTTATCACCGGAAGCAAGAGCAGTGATGCCGTCGGCGAGCCGGAACCAGGCGACGTCGGACGGCGAGGTGCTCGTCCACGCCTCGTGAGAGGGAGGGGCCGGCGGCTGCAGTCCGCGATGCAGTGCGGCGAGAGCGTCGACGAAGTACGCGGTCGCCCCGAGGATCGATCCGCGCAATGCGTCGGCGTCGCCCAGCAACGCATCCAGCTCCGTCCAGCGTCCAGATGCGCTGAGCGCGACAGCAAGGTTGCATTGGGCGTAGGCGGTCATGTTCCTGCTCCCGGCACGCAGAGACACCGAGACTGACTCGCGTCCGACTTCCACTGCGCCCAGCAAGTCGTGGCCGATGCGGTCCGCGGTCATGTTCACCAGCGAGCGGGCGAGTGACGTGGTGAGCTGGTGCTCGCTGGCAAGGGAGTTGCTCGCCTGCTGGATCAGCCTTGCGATCCAGGGCGAGCCGGTGTTGCCGTAGAACATGCTCAAGCTGCCAAGGCCATCCGCCAGCGCCCCGGCGTCACCCAAGGCCTCGGCGAGCCGCATGGTGATATCGACGGTCTGCCAGACGAAATCTCCCAAAGCTGACTCGGCACCCGAGATGACCCCAGCGAGCTCAAGGGCTGCCCGGACGCCGTCATCACGCTGTCGGACGGCCTCGAAGCGTTCCTTGCAGAGCTCGACCGCCGTCCGCGGGTCACCGGACAAACTAAGGGCGCGTGCCCAGATGGCCACAGCCCGGGCAGCCGATACGTCGTCCCCGAGCGAGTCGAAGGTCGCCGTCGCATGCTCGGCGTTTGCGATGGCCTCGGGCCAGTCGCTGAGCTCGAGTTTGGCCTTCGCCAACCTTCGCTGAATCTCAGCCCGGACGCCGGAGTCAGTCGCGTGCTGCAACGCCGTACTCAGCTGGGTGGAGGCGTCATCCGGGACTCCAAGGCCCATCGCTCGTTCGGCGGCCGTCATCAGGAGCTCGATCGCGGCGCTCTCGAGCTCGGCGACGTCCGGCTCGCCCGGCATCGCTTCCTTGGCATCGAGGAAGTGCTGCGCGATGACCGCGTCGAGCTCAGTCCCTGGGTCCACCGCGGCCTCGAGGTATCTCGCGGCAGCGAGGTGGCCGGCTTTCCTGTCACGTCTGGACAGGTGTCCGTAAGCCACCTGGCGCACGACCGACTGCACGAACTTGAGCTGCCCGAACTCCACGCTCAGCCGGTTCGTGTCCTTGGTGACGATCTGTAGCCGGATGAGCTCCGCGACCGCCGCATCCACATCGATCCCCGGGCACAGGTCATGCAGCGCCGCGAGCCCGAAGCTCGCACCGAGAATGCTGGCCTCGTTGACGACGTGCCGTTGCTCGGCCGACAGTGCATCTAGGCGAGCCGCGATCAGGGTCTGCAGCGAAGCGGGCGCACCGATCGCGGCCAGATCCAGATCCGGGTCTGCAAGGACGT
>DATILB010000455.1:0-3185 GCA_035477015.1 Nocardioidaceae bacterium
CGTCGTGGCCTTGTTGCGGAGCCGCCCCAACGGTGCTACCGAGTTGGCGCCAAGACCCGTGATCATGCCGAGCGTCGTCGCGTTTGCAGGGAGTCCGGTGTCGGTGTCGACGCAGTTCGTCCGGTCGACGAGGTCCGCGACCGAGCTCGCGCTGCCCGAGGGCGAGTAACGGGTCTGGTTGTCGGCATTCCCTTCGATGTACGGCGAACTGCTGTTTCCGGGGCCCGGCGAGCACTGGCCGTTGGCCGGGACGGTGCCATCGTAGGTGTGCAGGGTCAGTGGCAGCTGTGGACCGACTGCCATGTTCGCCGCAAGCCAGAGGTTGTTGTTGTTGTTGGCGATGTCGATGCGCGGCAGCAGCAGGCTTCCGAAGTTGCCGTCGTTCGACGAGCCGGCACATTCGAGCACGGCGGCACCGACCCGGAACGGCAGGGCCTGCGCCATCGGCGACCACTGGTCAACCCCTTGGTTGTTCTGTGTGCGCACCCGGACCCACCAGACGTCCTCGATCGCTGTGACGGCGGGTGGCAGCGTGATCTGCAGGAAGTTGTCGGTCGGCGGCGAGGTCGGGACGATGTTGACGACACTGGTCGGCGCCGGAGACGAGGTGCTGCGGAAGAAGCCGACCCGAGAGAACTGCGCACGGCTGGGCTGACCGCCGTCCAGCTTGGTGCCGCTGATGCTCAAGAAGCCGGTTGCGTTCACGGACACCGCCGTGACGCTCAGGCTGGTGAGGTTCGCGACGCCGTTATCGGTCGGGAACTCCAGCGGCGGGACGTTCCCGGCGGCCTGGCCATTGGACGGGTCGGTCAGCACCTGGGTGCCCCAGTCGCAGCCGCTCACGGCGTACACCGGCATGATGCCCGTGCCGGGCGAGAAGATGCCGACCGTTGCCTGGGCGTTCACGTCGACCGACTTGGCACCGATCACCTGCGCGAGGCTGAAGTTGATCCTCGTCTGCGGCGCGGTCACTCGCAGCATCGTCGAGCTGAGGTACTGGACCTCGCCGTCGACGAAGTTGCCGTTGACCAACTGGGCGGCCGTGACGCAAGTCTTGCTCTGGTCGCACGTCTTGGCGTCGTCGATCGGCTGGTCCTTGTTCAGGTAGTCCGTCGCCGCAAGGACGGCAGCATCGCTCGCCGCGGGATTTCCGATCACAGGCAGGGAGGCGCCGGCGGCCAGCGCCGAGAAGTCGGCCTGGGTCTGCACCGTCTTCTTGCGACCCATCGCGTTGCCTAGGTCGACGCCGAGTGCGGCCAGGACGAAGAAGAGCGTGCAGGACATCGCGACGATCATCGCGATGGCACCGCGCGCATCCCTGCGCCGGTTGAAGAACCCGCTCATGACGGGCACCCCCCATCGGTTACGTCCTCGATGCGAGCCTCGACCTCACGCGTCACCGAGCTGTCGGAGAGGTAGGGCAACAGCGGGAACTTCAAATTGGGCGTCGAGAACTTGAAGCGCAGAGTCACCGTGCCTCCGACCGCCGTCGCGGGGACCGGAGCGCTCACCGTCACATTCGAGGGTGTTCGGTAGGTGACCCCGAGCGGGGACGGAGACAGCTGGGCGTCGCCGTTGCCGTCGTTGAGCTGGTTGTTGAGGTAAGTCTGCAGCGCTCCACTGGCCTGGCAGTTGCCGACCGAGAGCTGCCGCACCGCCGAGTTTGCGGCGTGCGAGCCGGCTTGGACGCCGAAGAAGTAGATGCCGTACTGGATCAGCCCGAAGACCAGGATCAAGAACGGGACCAGGACGAGAGCGAACTCGACAGCGGCTGCTCCCGACTCATCCTTGCGTGAACGGGCGCGCGGCAGTGACCGCGCGATCCGTTGGATGGCGGTGACTCGGTCGGATCCCCCCGACGTCGAGCGCGACAACATAACTTCAGTGTGGCGCAGCATGGCCCCCCGACCTTCTGCTTGATTCCCCTATGGACAGTATCCAGAACCGTACTTTATTCACCCTACCGCCCGGTATAGCCCACCCGGACCATCCGTTTCTACCCGAAACCATCATATTTTTCTCATATGGGTCATGGCGGACGCCCGGATAGGGGGCGCCCGGCTAACGGGAGTCGTCGTCCCAGGGGATGTCGTCGTCGAGGTCAATCTTCTCGACCGGCGCGCTGCGCCGGGCCTGCGCCGAGTCCGGGACCTGGGTCGCGAGCAGCCCCTGCATCGCCTGGAGCAGCGAGTTGGCGGCAACGGCCAGGTGCTGCTTGACCTCAGGGCTGGTCTCGCGGACGACGTTGATCACCTGGCACACCGGACAGAACTTGCAGTCCGGACCGTGGCCGACGTGGTCGCCGATGCCGCGGACGGAGTCGGCGAGACCACTGGCAGCGTGCGTGGCCGCCGACGCATGCTCGTGACCGGAGTCCTTCGCCCAGTCCTGCAGGGCCGAGAGCAGCTTCGCCGTCTCCTCGGCGACCGTGCCGACCTCTTCGTCCCCTGTGCGGTCGTCAGTCATCGAGCTCCTCCGACAATGTCTCCTCGGCCTGGACCTGATCGGCTTGGTCGGGCCGGAAACGGACCTTCAGCACGCCGTCCTCGATCCTCGCTCCGTCGATCTCGTGCGCCCGCAAGGCAGTGGGGAGGGCCAGCAGGCGGCGGTACGAGCCGACAGTCACCACGAGTTCGTCTCCGTGTCGCGCGAGGTCGATGTCTGACTTCAGTGCAAACGGTAGTGCGATTCGTAGGACGGTCCCGCGCGGAGTTCGCGTGATGGTCATCGGCCCCTCCCCTCGCGGCGGAGCGAGAGGGTCGTCCTCGCCGTACGCCGAGGCAGCGAAGGCCGCGAGCTCGGTGACGCCCACGGGCTCCTTGGCCCGGTAGGCGGAGCGCCAGATCGGAAGGCCCTCGAACGACTGCTCGACCTCACGCAGTACTGCGGTCTGGGCCTCGACCCATTGCTCGCGCCACGCGTCGGAGCCGGCGTCGGGGAAGACCCGGTTGGCCACGACCCCGTCGACCGTGAAGCCGAACAGCGAGAGCGTCGTGAACGCGCGCCGAGCCTCCGCCACGACCATGGTCTCGGGCGTGAGCACCAGCCGCACGCTCGAGTCCTTGCCGGTCAGGATCTGGTGGACCTCCTGGAGGTCCGCGTGGAGTCGCTCGATCGCGTCGAAAACGCTGTCCTGTGGGAGCGGGACACCCGTGGCCTTCTTGATGACCGGACTGATTGCCTTC
>DATILB010000456.1:0-1610 GCA_035477015.1 Nocardioidaceae bacterium
CCGAGACCTCGGGGTGGAACGACGTGGCGAGGAGGTTCGCCTGCCGGACCGCGACGATCCTACCGACGGCCGGACCAGAGGCGACGGTGGCGACGACCTCGACGTCCCGGCCGACCTTCTCCACCCACGGCGCCCTGATGAACACCGCGTGGAAGGACTCCCCGAGTCCGGTCACATCGAGCTCCGCCTCGAAGGAGTCCACCTGGCGGCCGAAGGCGTTGCGCCGTACGACGACGTCGAGTCCGCCCAGCGTCTCCTGGCCCTCGATGCCGTGCTCGATCCGGTCCGCCAACATGATCATCCCGGCGCAGGTCCCGAAGACGGGCAGGCCGGACGCGATCGTGGAGCGCAGCGGCTCGAAGAGCTCGAACGTGCGGGCCAGCTTGTACATGGTCGTGGACTCGCCGCCCGGGATCACCAGGCCGTCGATCTCGCCGAGCTCACGCTCACGGCGTACGGCGACCGTGTGCGCGCCTGCGCGAGCGAGCATCTCGCGGTGCTCGCGGACGTCTCCTTGCAGGGCGAGGACGCCGATCGTCGGGGTGGGGTTCACCCACTCATTCTACGTAGGCCAGACGAACAGTGCGTCGACCACTCGGTGACGACGGAGCTGCACCAGCAGCCGGCCGACGGCGAGGCTGAGCGCGACGGCCACCACGAGCATCAGATACGGCGCGCGCAGCCCGACCCGGGTGAGCACGTCGACCGTCACCATGATCAGCATCAGGTGACTGACGTAGTAGGTCAGCGACTCGCGGCCGATCGCTGCGAGTGGTGCGACCGAGGGCAGTCTCCGTGGCAGCCACTGGCGAGCGAGGACGTCTCCCAGCAGGAACCACCCGAAGAGCCAGACCAGCCTGCTCGCGTCGTCCGGAACAACACCGGCGGCTGCCAGCGCGACGGCGGCGGTCACGACTCGCGCCCAGGAGGGCAGCACCAGCGCGACGAGGTAGTAGAGGAAGAGGTAGCCGAGGTACCAGTGATAGGTAGGCGGGTCGTACGCCAGCCGCCAGACCCAGCCCCACCCCATCTCGCGGCCCTCGACGACCGCCTGGATCTTCAGCTGCGCGAGGTTGAGCAGCGACCACACGACGTACGGCCAGGCGATCTGCTGGAGCTTGCCTACGACGTAGGTCCGGGACCCCTTCGCCAGCGACCGCGTGAGCAGCATCCCGGACAGGAGCATCAGCAGCGGCATCCGCACCGGGCCCAGCAGCTCGCACACGTCGTGGACGACTCCGAGCTGCGACCCGGTGGCACCCGCCACCTCGAGATCCGCGTGGAAGACCACCACCAGAAGGATGGCGAGCCCGCGAAGGGAGTCCATCCAGCCGAGACGCACCGCGCGAGGGTGTCAGTGCCGGATGAACCAGCGGGAACGACGAGGTGACCGGCTCAGTCGCAACCGCCTCGCTCAATGGCCCTAGGATCCCCGACCCGCACCAGGCGGAGCTCGACCCCACCGGCGTCGACGTACCTCAGCGTTCCTTCGCGTGCAGGAGTGATGGTCCCGATGCCGACCCAGTCCCTTGACATGCCGCCGCCCCACCCGAACTGGTCCTCCTCGACTACGTCCCACTCCCCGCCGTCGTACGTCACCGGCTCGACCC
>DATILB010000457.1:0-4603 GCA_035477015.1 Nocardioidaceae bacterium
TCCCTCGGCTTTGGCCACGCCGGGAAGCGGGACCCATCGGGCCACTTCGCCGTCCACGACGCCCAACACGCTCCCCGCGACCGGGCCGTCGCTCACGGCATCGGCGGTCTCCTCCGCCGTGGCGAGGAAGGCCGTGCGACCGTCAGGGAGCAGAGCCGCGTCCGTCAGGTGCAGCGGTACGTCGTACAGCTCGCCCAGGCGCAGCTCACCGGTCGCAACGACGATGTCGTCGTCGATGTCGAGCCAGACGTCCGGGCGGTCGGCCGCCGCTCGGTGGAAGAGCCGGAGCAGGTCGCCGTGGAAGAGGGCTCCCTCGAGGTTGGGCAGACCGCCCAGCGCCTCTGCGAGACCCGAGTACAACCGGCTCGCGTCGTACGGAGTGGCGAGGGCGTGCCCAGGCCCGGCCAACCGCACCACTCCGGTCCGTTGCGGCAGCGAGCCCGATCCGAAGATCCAGATGCTCCCGTCGGGGGCGAGTGCGGCGCACTCGAAGTCCGGCTTGAGCGGCTTCGACAGTGCCCGGCCGTCGCCCTCGAGCACCTGGGAGGTCAAGGCCCCGCTCGCAGGGTCGCACCAGCCGACCGCGTGCGCGTCGTCCCCCACGACCAGTAGCCGACTGCCGACGGCGAGCAGTGCGGACCCGGCTCGGACGCCCTCAAGCGCCCGGACCGATACGGCCGAGACGCTCAGCAGCGGGTCCAAACATCCCTGCGTCACGGTCACCGCGTCATTGTGCCGAGTTTCTGCTGCATTCGGCGTGGGCACACATCCGTCCGGGGTTACCGTTCGACCTAAGGGAGACCCTGGGGAGGGAAACCAATGGAACTTCGTCGTGTCCACGTGTCGACGCAGCTGGCCACCCATGGCCTGGAGCCGGAACTGCTCTGGGACCTCGTGCAACGGGCCACTGTCGGCCCCGACGACGACGTGACCGCCGCGCTCGCGCCGTACTTCCTCGATACCGAGACCAACGGCCGCCGGTCCACCTGGCGCAGCGGCATGCGTCGCGACGTGGAGCAGACCGCGACCAGCGTGAAGGTCACCCTCACGCGGTGGGTCGAATGTCCCTCCGGCCAGGCGTCCCGCTACGAGCGTCGCTACGACCGGGAGCTTGCCAGCCAGCTCAAGGAGCTGCGGGTGGCCGTGGGCAGCCTTCGAGCCGGCTCGGTGTCGCGCCGCGCCTGATTCAGGGCAGCAGAAAGGGCTGGAACACGCTCAAGCGTCATCCAGCCCTGGCGACGTCTCTGGCGAGGCGCCATGTACAGCAATAAGGCGATGTTTTCCGACCGGTCAGGCCGGCTGCATCGACTCGTCGAGAGTGAGAAGCGGGGCGGTGTGCGCCGCGGCAGCGAGGGTGTCGTTCTCAGAACGAAGCCGGAGGACGAGTGCCTCCAGGTCTTCCACCTGCTGCCGAAGCCGCCGGTTCTCCGCGGTGAGCCGGGAAGTGACTCGGGGATCCGTAGTCGTCCCGTTCATGTAGCCGAGGAGCGCCTTGGCCATATCGTGGTCCCTCCGTGGGGGTCGTAGCGTCGGAGCACACCCAGCACGCGCCTGTAGGTCCGTGGGGGGTTTGGGTGGTCCGTCTAAAAGGGTCGCATGGACCCCGCTCACGGGTCAATTGCGGTCTGGATAGCCTGTTTTGGTGACCCGCCCCTTGGCCATCTCCCCTTGCCTCAACCTCTGTGAATGGGATAAAAGGGACGAAACGATCGCCGGAGAGCCCGTTTTCGCCTGTTCTGGGTGCGGTTCCGAGTGGGTGCGGTCGGAGGGATGGACCCCCATTGACAAGGACGGGGTCGTTCCGGCCGCAGTTCAGCGTGAGGTCCGCCGCGGACGTGCCTGACAGCGCGGGCAGAAGTAGGACGAACGGTTCATGAAGTGCACCCTGACCACGGGGGTGGCACACCGGGAGCACGGCTCCGCCTCGCGGCCGTAGACCTCGAGTGAGCGGTCGAAGTAGCCGCTCTCCCCGTTCACATTGACGTACAGCGCATCGAAGGAGGTGCCGCCCTGTGCCAGGGCCGCGCCCATCACCTCCCGGCACCCCGCCAGCACGGCGGCGACCTGGGCTCTCGTGAGCCGCTCCCCCGGGCGGTCACCGTGGATCCGGGCCAGCCAGAGGGCCTCGTCGGCATAGATGTTGCCCACGCCCGAGATCGTCGACTGGTCGAGCAGGATCCGTTTGATCCCGCTCACCTTGCGACGGACCCGCCGCGTGAAGTCGTCATCGTCGAAGAGCGGGTCCATCGGGTCCCGAGCGATGTGGGCGATCTCCGCCGGCAGCTCAGCGCCGCCCTCGGACACGGCCAGCCCCCCGAACATCCGCTGATCGGCGAACCAGAGCTCCCTGCGCGGGCTTCCGCTGAGGGCGAAGCGCACCCTCAAGTGCCGGTCAGGCGGGGCTGATGGCTTCTGGACCAGCATCTGGCCGCTCATGCCGAGGTGTCCGAGCAGGGCGTCGCCGTTGTCGAGCGGAAGCCAGAGGTACTTGCCGCGGCGTCGCGCGTCGACCACCGTCCTGCCGGTCAGAGCGGCGACGAAGTCGTCGGGCCCGCCCGCATGGCGGCGTACGGGGCGGGGATGGAGGACCTCAACGGCCGTGATCCGGCGTCCGACCACATGGGTCTCGAGGCCGCGCCGAACGACCTCTACTTCGGGCAGCTCAGGCACGCCGGTGGATCAGTCGTCGATCTCGGCCGGGACGAGGGTGCCGCCACCGAGGCGAGCGACGATGTCGCGGTACGCCGTCTCGGCCGCCTGCTGCTCGGCTTCCTTCTTGGAGCGCCCGGTGCCGTGGCCGTACCGGTCACCACCGACCTGCACCTGGGCGGTGAAGGTCTTCGCGTGGTCGGGACCTTCGTCCTCGATGACGTACTCGGGAACGCCCAGGGTGTGCTCAGCGGCGAGCTCCTGCAGGGACGTCTTCCAGTCGAGGCCGGCGCCGAGACCGGCTGCCGTCTCCATCAGCGGGTCGAAGAGTCGGTGCACGACGGAACGGGCGTTCTCGAACCCGGCGGACAGGTAGACCGCACCGATGACGGCCTCGACCGTGTCGGAGAGGATCGAGGACTTGTTGCGTCCGCCCGTCGACTCCTCGCCGCGGCCGAGCATCACGTGCTGGCCCAGCCCGATCGTGCGGGCTACTTCCGCGAGCGCACGAGCGTTGACGACGGCGGCGCGCAGCTTTGCCAGCCGACCCTCGGAGAGGTCCGGATGGGCAAGGAACAGCGTCTCCGTGACCACCACGCCGAGCACGGAGTCACCCAGGAACTCCAGTCGTTCGTTGGTGGGCAGTCCGCCGTTCTCGTACGCGTAGGAACGGTGTGTGAGGGCGCGGTCCAGCAGCTCGGCATCCAGGATCGGGTTGCCGAGCGCAGCGCGCAGGTCGTCGTACGATCTCACGCGTGTCCTCGCTTCGCTGCGGGCACGCGCGAGGCTCGACAGACACTCCGCTGTCTTGCTCGCTCGCTCCGCTCGCTCACGGGGCTCACTCCGCTGCGTGGATCAGAGGACCTGGCGACGGTCGGCGCGCGCGCCGTACTGGCCGCATGTGCCGCAGGCACGGTGCGGCAGGTGCTTCGCACCGCAGGCCGGGTTGGCGCAGGTCACCAGCTGAGGCACGGAAGCCTTCCACTGCGAACGACGGTGACGCGTGTTGCTGCGCGACATCTTCCGCTTCGGGACAGCCACTTCTTACTCCTCTTCCGGGCCGGAACTCCGGCCGTCAGTGTCACTTGGGGTCAGCCCTTGGAGCGCGGCCCACCGGGGGTCGACCGCCTCTTCGTGCTGGTGGCCAGGGTCGTCTGCGAGCCTGGCGCCACACTCGACGCACAACCCCGGACAGTCGTCCTGGCACAGCGGCTGGAACGGCAGTGCGAGCACCACCGCATCCCGCAGCAGCGGCTCCAGGTCGACCAGGTCGCCCTCGAGCCTTCGGGTCTCGTCGTCCTCGTCCTCGTCGGTCTCCCGATCGTCGTACACGAACAGCTCCTGGAAGTCAGCCACGATCTCGTCGTGGATGTCGTCCAGGCACCGCGCGCACTCGCCAGCCAGCTCCGCTTGCGCGGAACCAGTGACCAGGACGCCCTCGACGACCGCCTCGAGTCGAACTTCGAACTCGATCGGCGAACCCTCGGGGACGCTGAGCACTTCGATACCCAGATCTGCCGGCGCAGGCGCGGTGAACGACGTCTGGCGCTGAGACCCCGGGCGGCGGCCGAGCTCGCGGGTATCGAGCACGAGCGGCGCTCTCGGGTCGAGACCCAACGACGTCACCTCGTCTAGCTTTGACAGATCACGGTCCCCGGCCCTCGGGAGCAAGCTCTCGGGTGGGCGCGAGGAACCGTTGACCATCGTAGCGTCACCGGACACTCTGGGCCAAAAGTCAGTCCTCGAGGTGCTCCGGGAGCACGATCTTGTCCGCTTCCTCCGGCGTGATCCCGTGGAAGGCGGTGGTCCCGGACAGCCGCTCACGTCCCCGCTTCACGGCGTCCAGGGTCCGCTCGAGCGTGATCTCGAAGTTGGCCAGCTTGGCGTCGACGTACTCGTCGGTGTCGTGCCGCAGGGCCTCCGCCTCGGTCTGGGCGTCCTGGAGGAGAGTCTC
>DATILB010000458.1:0-2298 GCA_035477015.1 Nocardioidaceae bacterium
GCGGGAAACGCTGGCGGACGGCCCACTCCCCGTGAAGCAGCTTGGCGAGATCCTGGCCGAGGTCTACCCCGACCGATCCCCCAGCGACTGTGGCAACCTCGCGAAGTCGCTGACCCCCCTCGTTCAACTGCCACCGCGCGGTCTCTGGAGGCAAGCCGGCGGCCAGGTCTACTCGCCCGTCGAGAACTGGCTCGGGCGAGAGCTGCGCGAGCCGGACCCGGCCGAGCTCGTGCGGCGCTACCTGTGCGCGTTCGGGCCGGCGACCCCGGCGGACGTGACGGCCTGGTCGGGCACAACGGGCATGCGAGACGTCTTCAAGGCACTCGGCGACGAGCTCGTGGTGCACAAGGACGAGCGAGGCAAGGACGTCTGGGACCTCGCCGGCCTACCGCTCGCGACGGGTGACGAGCCGGCTCCCGTCCGACTCCTCGGCAAGTACGACAACGTCTGGCTCTCGCACGCCGCCCGCGACCGCGTGACCACTCCGGACAACCGCAAGCAGTGGATGGGGCTCAACGGTGGCGTCGGATCCACGGTCTTTGTCGATGGCTGGCTCGAGGGCATGTGGTGGCAGACCGATGGCGGGTCGCTCGACGTCCGGCTCTACCGTGAGCTCACGCGCGCCGAGCAGTCCGAGCTCGACAACGAACTGGCCGCGGTCTCGGCCTTCCTGGAGTCCTGATGCCCACGTCCCTGACTTTCGACGAGCATCTGTCAGCCATCGAGCGCGCGGGTCATCGGCTCGCTGAGCACGCGGCCGAGGCTGGGCTCGAGGCACCCGTGCCGACCTGCCCGACCTGGACTGCGGCCCACCTTGTCGCCCATCAGGCGATGGTGCACCACTGGGCCGCGTCTCACGCCCGCGGCGAGCCGGAGGAGGCACGCAACCAGACGGAGATCCGCGAGGAGGAGGCCGACCTGCTCGGCTACTACCGCGAGGGGCTCGACGCACTTCTGTCGGCCCTGCGATCGGCGCCGCTGGACCTGGAGGCCATGACCTTCCTCAAGGACTGTGGCACGCCCCGGGAGTTCTGGGCGCGGCGGCAGTGCCACGAGACCACGGTGCACGCGGTCGACGCACTCTCGGCAAAGCTCGGCCGAGTGCCCACGGCGGAGGAGGCTGCACTCGCCAGCGACGTCGCGGTCGACGGCATCGACGAGCTACTGCGCGGTTTCTACAGCCGTGGCCGGTCCAAGCTCTTCGACGGACAGGTCTTCTCGTTCGCCGTCGCTCCCACAGACTCCGACCGACGTTGGGTCGTGCAGGTCGACGAGCGTCTGACCATCACCGACGAGGGAGAGGCCGAGCCTTTGACCGGCACCGCCGCCCAGCTATACCTCGGACTGTGGAACAGGGGCGACGAGATCAAGGGCAGCCCTGAACTGCTGGCGCGCTGGCGCGAAAACCAGCGGATCCGCTGGTCCTAGCGCCAGCGCGGCGTGCGGGACAGCAGCGCGGCCGCGGCGGCAACGCCTGCAGTTGACGACCGCAGCACCGACGTTCCCATCCGCACGGGCTCGGCACCGACAGCCGCGAACGCTTCCAGCTCCTCGTCGGTGATGCCGCCCTCGGGACCCACCACAATGACGATCTCGGCCCGGCCGGGGATCGGGATGTTGGCCAGCGGTCCCGAGGCTGCTTCGTGCAGCACGACCGGGACCCCGGCCTTCGCCAGCAGCGCAGCCACGTCTTCAGTGGTCGCCACGTCGGTCACCTCGGGGAACCACGAGCGGCGGGCCTGCTTGGCCGCCTCGCGTGCGGCAGATCGCCATTTGGCCAGCGACTTCTCGGCCCGCTCGCCGCGCCACACGGAGACAGACCGGCCAGCCGCCCAGGGGACGATCACGTCGACGCCGACCTCGGTGAGCATCTCGACGGCCAGCTCGCCCCGCTCGCCCTTGGGGATGGCCTGTACCACCACTACGCGTTGGACGTCGGCGGCAACGGTGCTGCCGGAGTCGACCGTGCCGCTCAGAGACTTCTTGCCCGTGTCGGTCACCGTGACCACCGCGGTGGTGCCGGCGCCATCGGTGAGGGCGATCTGCTCGCCCACCCGGATCCGACGCACGGTGACCGCGTGGTGGCCCTCATTGCCGTCCAGCGTCACGGAGTCGCCCGCGGAGAGGGAGGCGACGCCCTCGTGGACGAAGGTCGGCAGGCTCATTTGGTCCCGAAAGCGTCACGGAGCCGGTCGAAGACCGACTTGTGCTCACGGGCGAACGACGCTTCCGGCTGCTCCTCGGCGCGGAGGGTGGCCAGCTCGCGCAGCAGCTCCTCCTGACGCTCGTCGAGCTTCG
>DATILB010000459.1:0-10754 GCA_035477015.1 Nocardioidaceae bacterium
TCGTGTCGTCCTTGCCGATGACTCCGTGCTTCTGCGCGACGGCATGGCGCGAATGCTCACCGCTTCGGCCATGGAGGTCGTGGGTCAGGCCGGGGACGCGCCCGAGCTGCTTGCCTTGCTGGCCAGTGGCGACATCCTGCCTGACGTGGTGGTGACCGACATCCGCATGCCGCCGACGCACACAGACGAGGGGATCCGCGCGGCGCTCGACATCCGGTCGGCTCATCCGGCCATCGGGATCCTGGTCCTTTCGCAGTACCTACAGACCTCGTACGCCGTAGAGCTCCTGAGCCACGGCGCTCGTGGCATGGGCTACCTGCTCAAGGATCGTGTCGCGCAGCCGCATGAGCTTCCCGACGCGATTCGACGAGTCGCGGCGGGCGAGTCGGTCGTCGACCCCGAGGTCGTCAACCGGCTCGTCTCCAAGCAGCGTGACGGAGGTCCCCTGGCGTCCATCACAGAGCGCGAGCGCGACGTACTTGCCCTCATGGCCGAGGGTCGCTCGAATGCGGCGATCTGTCAGCGCCTGACCCTCAGTCCCAAGACGCTCGAAAGCCATGTTCGGAGCATCTTCGGCAAGCTCGACATCCCCGCCGAGGCGGACGACCACCGCCGCGTGCTGGCCGTGCTCACCTACCTCCGCGAGGCACAGTGACCACGAGGGCGAGCTCCGCTAGCTGACCTTCGCAAGTACTCCGGACAACCGGTCGCCCAGGCCCGGGGTCTTCTCGACCCAGGTCTTGAACTCGGCGCCCTTGAGGACCTTCGAGGCTGACATCGCGGTGACGTGAGCCGCGTCCAGCGCCAGCAGGATCGCCTCGAAGGCCTCGGTCCGGTCAGCCTTGATCGCCTGCTCGAGCAGAACGTCGATGACGGCGGTCTCAGCGGTCGACGGAACGTTCACGACGGCCTTGAGCGCATCGTGCGAGACGCGGTCGAGAGCCTCCATCAACATGTCCCACGAGTCGTTGCGGATGACGCCGGCCATCAGCTCGTTGCGGTCGTCGTGGTCGAGGTGCGCGGCCTCGTCGATGACGCGGGCGCGGTTGCTAGGCGTTAAGACCTCCATCAGCGCGAGCGCCTCATCGAAGTCGCCGTTCTTGGCAGCTGCCGCCATCGCAGCACGCAGCTTGAAGTCCGCGATCTTCGTGACGATCGCGTCGATGGCGGGACGGTCCTCGGTGTAGAGGGCGAGTGTCAGCAGCTCGTGGCCGTCGGCGTCCTCGGTGACCTTGAGTGCCGTGTCCGGGTCGACGATCGAGGTGAACCGGCCGAGGGTCAGGAACGCTCCACGCTTCAGCAGCGTCTTGCCCACGGGCACGATGACAGTGTCGGGCAGGAGCTGGACGATCGCGGTCACTCGCGCCGGGTCGAGGAAGGTCGCGACGTCGGCCAGGAACTCCGGCCGCATCGCCTTCGCCAGCTTCACTGCGTGGTGTGGGTCGAGCGCTCCTGCGACCTGTGCGCTGAGCGCCGGCCCGACGAGCTGAGAGGCCTTCGCGCTGATCGCGGAGGGCACGAGCTTGCTCACTGCGGCCATCCGGCCGAAGCGGGTCTCGTGGTGGCTGTAGAGCGCGCCCGAGACCATGTCGCGGAGCTCGCGGAGCTCGTCGGCCTCAAGCGCGTCGAGGTAGCCGAGCTTGGCCTCGTCGAGGCTCAGTGCGGACGCCAGCTTCTGCAGCTCGATCTTGGCCATCAGCCGGCTCATGCCTGACCTCCAGGGAAGAGCAGTGCGCGTGCCCGGCCGCGGAGCGGCGCGGGGATGACCTTCAGGCCGGTCTCGATGCCCTTCTGGATCAAGCCCTCTTGCTCGACCACAGACGCGTTGATGCTGTCGCGCAGGTGGGAGAGGTTCTCCTGGGCCACGTTCGACAGCATCCCGAGCTTTTTCTCCGGTACGCCGAGCAACTCGGCCAGTTCGCGCAATGAACTCACCCGCGCAGGCTACTGGAACGGGTTCCTCCGTCTCGGCAGGCGGACCGGTCGGGTCAGGGGAGGAGCAGCATCGTGTCGCCGAGCTCGTGCCACAGGTACTCGTGCGGCCCGGTCGTGACCTCGTCGTACGCCTGTTGCACGAGCGCGGATCCGGCGACGGCGTCGAGGAGCATCAGGTGGCTGGCCTGCGGGTCGTGGAGCCCGGTGAGGATGCCGTCCACGACCCGAGCCGGTCGATCCGGTCCGAGGACCAGGCTCGTCCAGCCGGTCGCGGCGTGCACGCGGCTGCCTGCTGTCGCCGACTCGAGCGCACGAACCGAGGTGGTGCCGACGGCGACGACCTTGCGGCCCACCCGCCGCGTCTCGTTGACCAGCCGGGCGGTCACGTCTGGCACCGTGAAGCGTTCAGGCTGCGGCGGCTCGTGCGACTCGGCGCTGGACACCCCGGTGTGCAGGATGACGGGCGCCACGACGACACCCTTCGCGATCAGCCGGACCAGCACGCTTCGGGAGAGAGGCCGGCCCGCACTCGGCATCTCGGCGCTACCGGGCTCGGAGGCGTAGACCGTCTGCACGTCCTCCAGCCCGACGGCACCGTGCAGGTACGGATAGCGGATCGGGTGACCGTGCTCGCCGAGATAGTCCGTCGAGTCGCGCCATGGCACCGGGCAGGCCCGCCACAGCCGTCGCTGTCCGTCTGGGTGGGCTCCCAGCACGCGCAGCAGCTGATGTCCCGGGAGCCGCAGCAGCTGTCCCGGTCGCACGTCGACCGCGGGGCCGCGGTTGTCGGGTCTCCTGACCTCGACGACCCAGGAGCCGTCGTCCAGCTGTGCGGACACGTGGAGCATGCTGCCTGTGCGCAGGGTGACCGCCGCGGGCAGCGTGGCGCTCGTGTTCACGACCAGGAGATCGCCGGCCGACAGGTAGTGGGGCAGGTCGAGGACCTGGGCGTGGCTGAGCTCGTCGGTGCGCGCGACCAGCATGCGAACCTCGTCACGACGCAGGCCGCGCTCCTCGGGTGTCGTGCCGGCCTCGGCCGTGGGTTCGAACGACGCGATGCTCATCGCCCCACCTCCGCCGGCAGCAGGTCCGTCGCGCGGTAGCGCCCGCTCGCTAGCTCCTCGGTGAGCAGCCGCAGCAGCGCCGGAACCACCGTCTCGGGCTCGGGACGGTCGGAGATGTCCTCGCCGGGATAGGCGTCCTGGTGCATCTGGGTCCGCATGTCACCCGGGTCGACCGCGTAGACCCAAAGAGTCGGCTGCTCGGCGGCCAGTACCCGGGTGACCTGGTCGAGGGCAGCCTTGCTGGCGCCGTACCCGCCCCAGGTCTCGTAGGCCTCCACGCCCGCATCGGAGGTCACGTTCAGGATGCGGCCCTGGTGGGCCAGCAGCTGGGGGAGCAGCGCCTGCGTGAGCGCGACCGGCGCGACCACGTTGGTGAAGAGGATGTCGTCGAGGACCTCGGTCGGGATCTCGGCCAGCGAAGGGAGAGGGCTGGCTCCAAGGGTGCTGGCGTTGTTGATGAGCGCGTCGGCTCCGCCGAGCCGTGCTGCCGCTTCGACGAGCCGCGCCCGGTGGGTGGGGTCGGTGACGTCGCCCGGGACCAGCGTCGCTCCGGGTGGCGCCGCCTGGTCGAGCGCGTAGTGGTTGCGGGCATCGAGCACGAGCTGCCAGCCGTGCTGGGCGAGATGGTGGGCCAGTGCGGCGCCCAGGCCGCGGGAGGCTCCGGTGATGACGGCGACGGGAGATGACTTCTGCATGCACGAGAGCGTGCTACTTCAAGTCAACTTGAAGTCAAGGCTCTAGGCGAGAGCCGCGTCCACGGCTTCGGCGAGGTTGCATTCGAGCGTCGGTCCATGTCCAGGCAGCAGCCGGTCGGCCTTCACCTGCCTCAGGTGCACCAGGGTGCGACGCAGCAGCTCCTCGTCGTGGTGAAAGAAGCCACGCAGCAGCTGAGGTCCTGTGCGCCGGGAGATCGCATGGCCGGTGGCAAGGGCGTCACCGAGGGCGATTGCTCCAGCGCTCGGTACGACGTACGCCGTGTGGCCGCTGGTGTGTCCGGCGAGGCTGACCGCCACGGGGGAGCAGGGCAGGTCGAGTGGAATGCCGAACTCGACCGCTTCGACGACGTCGACGTGCGGGTGTCGAGTACCACCGGCCAGGGCGACCTGAACCCCCCACAGCGCCACGCGAGGGTCGTACGAACGCGTGAGCACGTCCAGCGGTGTGGCGGACTCGTGCACCTCGCCGCGCACGTTGCGCCCCTCGACCTCGCTGGTGAGTACGCGGGTGCCATAACGCGCGACGAGCTCCGGGACCGAGCCGATGTGGTCCACGTGGGCGTGGGTCACGAGCACGGCCTCGATCTCCTCGGGGCTCCGGCCCACGCGTCGCACGGACTTCTCGACGTCCTCGAGCTGGCCGGGGTAGCCGGCGTCGATGAGCGCCACCCGGTCCCCTTCGACGAGCAGGACCCAGTTGACGAGTCGCGTGCGGACGAAGTGGACCCCGTCGGCGACCGTGGTGATCTCCATGAGGAGATCATTTCGGATCGAACAGATGTTCGAGTAGCCTGGTCGGATGGCTCAGTACGTCGCACCGCCCGGCTGGCCCCGCCAGGTCCGCCCGCCCGGAGCGCCGGGCTGGGAGCACACGGCCGTCGGCTGGCTGCTCGACATCTGCCCGCCGGAGTACCGCACCTACCCGACGCTGCGACGTCATGACGTGGTGCTGGCCCGCTTCGCGGTGCTCCATGTCGAGGCCTGTCAGGCCGCCGTGCGTCGGGGCATCAGCGAGGCTCGGGGAGCTCTGCGCGACGTCACGGACCCCGACACCGTCGAGGCGGCGGTGCAGACGTGGCAGGCCGAAGCTGCGCGCCTGATGGCCGACCGGCGTGCCGTCGGGCTGGTCGAGGAGGCGCTGCGCGGACGGCGGTTCGTGGCGCGACTGTGAGGCGATAACCTCGATCCATGCCCACCACGTCGTCGTACAACGAGCCGATTCGGGTCTTCCCGATTCCCGGCACGGGGACTGAGGACGTCCTCGTCGGTGACGACGGCCTCGTCTACACAGGCACTGTGGAAGGCGTCATCCACGAGCTCGACCCGGCCACCGGTGACGTCCGCCCGGTGGGCCGGACTCAGGGTCGGCCGCTCGGCCTCGAGTGGCTCCCCGACGGGCGCATCCTGATCTGCGACGCGACGCTCGGTCTCCTTGCGCTCGACCGCAAGACCGGCGACCTGGAGTCGCTCTGTGACAGCGTCGGCGGCCGCCGCATGGTGTTCACCAACAACGCCGCCGTCGCCAAGGACGGCACCATCTACTTCACCGACTCCTCGCGGCAGTTCCCGGTCAGCCAGTGGAAGGCCGAGTTCGTCGAGGACACCCACAGCGGGCGCCTCATCCAACGCGACCCCGAAGGCAACGTGAGTGTTCTGGTCGAAGGGCTCCGCTTCTCCAACGGCGTGGCCCTGGCGGCAGACGAGTCGTACGTCGCCGTGGCAGAGCTGAATGCCCGGACCATCCACCGGCGCTGGCTGACCGGCCCCAAGCGCAACCGGCTGCAGCCGCTGGTGGAGGACCTACCCGGGTACCCCGACAACATCGCGCTCGGCACCGACGGACTGATCTGGGTGGCGATCGTGTCACCCAAGGACCCGCTGGCCGAAGGCGTCCAGCAGCGTGCTCCGCTTCCTGTGCGCAAGGCTCTCCGGAGGCTTCCGGACAAGCTCCAACCGCAAGCCCGACGCATCGCTCGAGCGATGGCGTTCGACGACGACGGCCGGCTCGTGCACGATCGCCAGCTGGCGAGCGACGAGTTCCACATGGTCACCGGGGTTCGTGAGCACCACGGCACGGTGTGGCTGGGGAGCCTGGTCGAGCCCAAGGTCGCGAGCTTCCAGGTCGGCTAGGCGCGCCTAGGACCCGCCGATCCAACGCGCCATCGGGTGCGAACTAGACTTGTACGGTCCAAGCCGCACATCGGGAAGTGGGTAGATGGGGCACCTCGAGTCCATCAAGGCTCCGCGCGACCTCAGAGGGCTGAGCGACGCCCAGCTGACCGAGCTGGCGGGTGAGATCCGCGACCGCTTGGTCACCACGTGCTCTCCGCGCGGCGGGCACCTGGGCCCGAACCTCGGCGTCGTCGAGCTGACGATCGCCCTGCACCGGGTCTTCGACTCCCCGACGGACCGGATCGTCTTCGACACCGGCCACCAGGCGTACGTACACAAGATGTTGACCGGCCGCGCCGGCCAGTTCGACACCCTGCGGACCGAGGGTGGCCTGTCCGGCTACCCGAGCCAGCGCGAGTCCGAGCATGACATCGTCGAGAACTCCCACGCCTCGACCGCGCTGTCGTACGCCGACGGTCTCGCCAAGGCCTACTCGATCCGTGGCGAGGACCGGCATGTCGTCGCGGTCATCGGTGACGGGGCGCTGACCGGTGGCATGGCCTGGGAAGCGCTCAACAACATCGCCGAGAAAGGCCAGGGCGGCGACCAGCGCAAGCTGGTCATGGTCGTCAACGACAACGGTCGCTCGTACACCCCGACGGTCGGCGGTCTCGCAACGTCGTTGACGCGGCTACGGACCAGCCCGCGCTACGAGCCCATGCTCGACGTGGTCAAGCGCCGGCTCAACGGCGTCCCCGGCGTGGGTCCCGCCGTGTACGACGCGCTGCATGCCATGAAGAAGGGTGTGAAGGACGCGCTTGCACCGCAGGGTCTGTTCGAGGACCTGGGGCTGAAGTACGTCGGGCCGGTCGACGGTCACGACCGCGTGGCGCTCGAAGAAGCCTTAGGCAACGCGAAGCGCTTCGGCGGGCCGGTGATCGTCCACGTCATCACCAAGAAGGGCTTCGGGTACGACGCGGCCGAGCGTCACGAGGCGGACCAGTTCCACTCGCCCGGTCCCTTCGACGTGGAGACCGGTCTCGAGACGCCCAAGGGCACGATCTGGACCGACATCTTCGCGGAGGAGATGGTTGCCCTCGGCACGGAGCGCAAGGACCTCGTGGCGATCACCGCCGCGATGTTGCACCCGGTGGGTCTTGACAGGTTCGCGGTCCGGTTCCCCGAGCGAACCTTCGACGTCGGCATCGCCGAGCAACACGCCGCCACCAGCGCGGCCGGGCTCGCCATGGGCGGACTGCACCCCGTCGTCGCCGTCTACGCCACGTTCCTCAACCGCGCATTCGACCAGGTCCTGATGGACGTTGCCCTGCATCGCTGTGGAGTGACCTTCGTGCTCGACCGGGCCGGCGTCACGGGTGACGACGGCGCCTCCCACAACGGTATGTGGGACATGTCGATCCTCCAGGTCGTGCCCGGCCTGCGCCTGGCCGCACCTCGCGACGGCGCCCGCCTGCGCGCGCTGCTGCGCGAGGCTGTGAGTGTGAACGACGCCCCGACGGTGGTGCGCTACCCGAAGGGCCCGCCGAACGACGACATCGAGGCGGTCGGCAAGGCCGGCGGCTGCGACGTGCTCGTGCGCAAGGGCGCCAAGGACGTCCTGATCGTCGCTGTGGGCGCGATGGGTGCCACCGCCGTCGACGTCGCAGCGCGCCTGACCGACCAGGGCATCGGCGTGACGGTCGTCGACCCGCGCTGGGTCAAGCCGGTCGACCCCGCACTCGTCGAGCTCGCCCGCGAGCACCGGCTCGTCGTCTCCGTCGAGGACAGCGGGATCACCGGAGGCTGTGGCAGCGTCCTGCTCCAGACGCTGAACGCCGCACGAGTCGAGACGCCGGTGCGCCTGCACGGCATCCCCCAGCAGTTCCTCGACCACGCCAAGCGAGCCAAGATCCTCGAGGACATCGGGCTCTCCGCCCAGTCGCTGGCTCGCAGCATCGTCGAGGACGTCACCGCGCTGGACCGCGGCGACGCTCTCGTCGACGTGGAGTGACCCCTCCGCACTAGGCTTCCGCGCATGGGGGAGCTGCCCGTCTGGTCCCGGCAACCGGTGCTGACGACGGCGGTCGCCCTCGGCGCTCTACTGACCGCCTTCAGTCAGCGCTACGACTATCACCGCGACGAGCTCTACTTCCGGATGCTCGAGCCGGCCTGGGGTTACGTCGACCAGCCTCCGCTGGCTCCACTCCTCGCCGACCTCACCCAACTACTGGCGGACCAGCCCTGGGCGCTGCGCCTGCCGAGCACGATCGCGGTCTCGCTCTCGGTCATCGTCGTGACCTTGGTGACGAGGGAGCTCGGCGGAGGCCGGGCAGCCCAGCTGATCGCCGCGTTCGCGTACGCCGGGAGCGCGGCGGTGATGATCTTCGGCCACGTCCTGCTGACCTCGACCTTCGACCTGCTCGTCTGGCCACTCGTCTGCCTGTTCGTGCTGAGAGGACTGCTTCGTGGCGAGGGCCACTGGTGGGTGTACGCCGGCCTGGTCGCGGGTCTTGCGTCGTACGACAAGCTCCTCGTGGTCTGGCTGCTCCTCGGCATCGGTGTGGGGCTGCTGACCGTCGGCCCTCGCCACGTTCTCCTCTCTCGTCCGGTGCTCGCGGCGTGCGGCGTGTGCCTGCTGCTGGCGCTGCCCAACGTGATCTACCAGGCGACGCATGGGTGGCCGCAGCTCGAGATGGGCGCAGCGCTGGCGGAGAACAACGCAGGCGAGGTCCGCTGGTTCATGTGGGTGCTGCTCGTCCTGGTGCTCGGCCCGCCGCTCGTCCCCATCTGGGTCGCCGGGATCGTGGCGTTGCTCCGGCGTCCGGAGTGGCGCCCGGCCCGCTGTCTGGTCGTGGCGTTCGGCGTGGTGCTGCTCTTCACGTTCGTCTCGGGTGCGCAGCCGCACTACCCGACGGGGCTGGTCGTCGTCTTCCTCGCCGTCGGTGCGGTGCCGGCGGCGGAGCTGGTTGCCCGGTCGCGGCCGTGGCGTGGCGTCCTCGCCGCCGGGCTCGTTCTCAACGCAGGGGTCTCGGCCTTGATCGGTCTCCCCGTGCTCTCCGTCGCGACCCTGGGGGAGACCCCCGTGCCCGACCTGAGCATTGTGGCTGCCGACCAGGTCGGCTGGCGCCGTTACGTCGAGCAGATCGCGTCGGTCACCGCGGAGGTCGACGTACAGACTGTGGTGACTTCGAACTACGGGGAGGCCGGGGCCGTCGCCAGGTACGCCCCCGAGCTCGAGGTCTACAGCGGTCAGAACGCCCTCTACGACGTGGGACCGCCGCCGACCTCCGTCAGCTCGGTGGTGTTCGTCGGCGAGCAGCTTTCGACTGCCAGAGAGCTGTTCGACGAGTGTGTGGTCGCGACGCGGCTGGACAACCGGGTCGGCGTCGACAACGAGGAGCAGGGCGTGCCGGTCGCGGTGTGCTCAGGCCTGCGGCAACCGTGGTCTGTGTCCTGGCCGCGGCTACATCATCTCGACTGATCAGCCCCAGACCACCCGGACTGTCGTCGCCCGCGTGGTGAAGTCCCAGACCTTGCGGGAGAGTCCGTCGCTCAGCCGGATGCAGCCGTGGGACTCCCGGTAGTTGGTGCCGAGGAGCCAGTCGGGGTGCATCTGCTCGCCGGTGGAGATGTACCGAGGGATCCGATGGAAGCCGACACCACAGGGTGCGAAGCGCACGAAGTGGTCGAGCCAGAGCAGGCCGCTGGCCACACCGTTGCGCTCGATCCGGGCTGCCCGGCCGCAGTACGAACCGGTGCGGTAGGTGCCTGGCCGCAGCACACTCGGATTGTCGACCAGGCCGCCTTGGACTTGCACCTTCCCTCGCGGACCGACGATCCAGAGCCAGTTCTGCCGCTGGCTCAGCACGATGCGCCGACCCTCTCCGGTGTCCGCGGGAACGGGACGCTCATCGCAGCGCTTGGCCTTCTTGGCGTACAGCCGCTCGCGGGTGACCGGTCCAGGCACGCCGTCCATCGCCAGCCGGTGCCGTGACTGGAAGCGCACGACTGCGGAGCGCGTCCAGTCACCGAGCTCACCGTCGACGGGCCCTGCGTTGCAGCCCAGCGCGTTGAGCCGCCGCTGCAGTTTCTCGACCCAGTCGTCGCCGTAGGCCGGCGGTGTCGACAACAGTGCGGACAGCGTGATGACCGCCGCAATGAGCTTCGAGCGCACGTGTCTCCCCCTTCGTCCTCTCTCATGATGACGCCCAGGGGGCGACTGCGGTTGCATCACCGAAGATGTTTGAGGGCTTCTCGCTTCGAGAGCCCGGACAGCTCGGCCTCGTGCGCCGCCACGTAGGAGCGCACCCAGTCGGGGTCCGTCCTGGCGTGCTGGCGGAGGGCCCAGCCGACCGCCTTGCGGATCCAGAAGACCGAGCCGTAGGCCGAGCCCTCCAGGTTGTGGGACATCGCATGGTCGAACAGCTCGAGATCGGTGTCGTGCTTGGCCGTCAGCTGGCAGATGACCGCCGTACGACGGAGCCAGACGTCCTCGGCGGTCGCCCACACGCGGACGATCGGCGTCACCTCATCCGCGAACGCGAGAACGATCGGCCCGACCTTGTGCGACGCCACGTCGTCCACGACGTCCCACCAGGCTCCCGTGACGATCAGGTGCTGATAGAGCTCCAGGGCGTCAGGAGTCTGGAAGCCGCGGTAGTGCCGATGTCCCGCAAGTGCGAGTGCGGCGTACCACTCCTCCCGGTGGGTGGCCTCGTCCCAGAGGATCCGCACTGCCTGCTCCCACGACGTGCGGTCGAGGACCGGCGTTGTGAGCGCCTCCCTAAGCAGAGGCTTGAGAACAGGGGACGGGATGCCGAAGAAGGGGAGCTCCGACTTCATGTAGGCCTGCATCTGCGGTGCCTTGGTCACATCGGCGGCAGACTCCAACGCGGCACGGACATCGGTGACGAACATCTCCACGCCA
>DATILB010000460.1:0-9262 GCA_035477015.1 Nocardioidaceae bacterium
AGCGGGAGGTACTCGGGTCGGCCGGCGACCGCCTTCTCCAGCTCGACCAGGGCGGTGACAGCGCCCGGCTCGAGGTCGACCAGGGTGCTGGGCACCAGGTCGACGAAGACCCGGACCGCGTGCAGCGTGGGCGCGTCGAAGCCGGCCTTGTCGAGGAGGGACACCACCTCGTCGGCGGTGAACCGCCGCCCGGTCGGGCCGATCTCCTGGGAGTCGAGCATCGCCTTGGCCTGACCGAAGTGACCCGCCATGGCTCGGGCCAGGACCGCCGCATGACGCTGGTTGACCAGCAGGCTGAGGATGCCTCCTGGACGGAGCACGGAGGAGAGGGTCGTGAGCGCCGCGGCAGGCTCCACGATCTCGAGGACACCGTGGCACAGCACGACGTCAGCGCCACCTTCGGGAACGAGGTCGAGCAAGCCGGCCAGGTCGCCTTGGAGCCCAGTGATCTTGTCGGCCACGCCGCTCTCCTCGGCCCGGCGTCCGAGGATGGCGAGGGCGTCAGGGCTGGGGTCGACCACGGTGACCCGGTGACCGAGCTCGGCGACACGGACCGCCAGTCCTCCGGTGCCGCCGCCGATGTCGACGACCGTGGCGCCTTGGAGGGGCGCCAGCGCTCCCTGCACGGCATCCCAGACCACAGCCGTGCGAGCCATGCTGCGGCGTTGGGCGCTGTTCTGAGCCATGGGCTGAACACTATCCGCCCGAACTTCCGGGAGATGAGTGCCACAGCTTGCGTGGTGCGCTCGTCGACTTGCCCGCCTCTCTTCGTGGGGCGGACTTGGTCTCCTCACCTGCGGGCTTGATGTCGGAGTACGGCGACATCTGGAAGCCGCTGGAGTGCACGAGCACCCGCCTGCCCATACCGCTCTCGCCCATGCCGCTCTCGGCGAAGCCCTCGGGCACCCGGGCCAGCTCGGCCCGCACCGCCTCGATCCCGCCGCCTTGCCACAGCTCGTGGAGCATCGGCAGCTCCCAGGCCCCGGTCGCCCGCACCGAGACTCCCTGCCGGCCGGTACGCCGCAGCTCCCCCCGGACCACCAACAGCCAGGAGTGGAAGACCGTCGCGGCGTACGGGCCTTGGGCGTCCTCGAAGAACGTCGCGTCGACCGGCCCGGTCGAGTCGTCGAGGGTCAGGAAGATGACCCGGCGTCCCGAGCGGATCGGAGGTGTCTGCGTCGCGACCTTCACCCCGGCCACCAGCAGGTCGGCCTTGCTGCGCCGGTGCAGCAGGTCGACCGAGCGGGTCACCCCGAGCTCGTCGAGGAACGGCACGTAGAAGTTCATGACGTGCCTGCTCACGTCGAGACCGAGGATCTCCAGCTCCGCGCGAACCCGCTCGGTCGCGGTCATCTCCGGCAGCCCGCTAACTTCCCCGTCAGCAGGTGCGTCCCCGAGATCCAAGGTGAGCTGCACCGAGGTGACCGGAGGTGGCCGCTTGGTGGCCTGTGACTGCGCCGCCGCCCGCGCCCAGACACCGTCGCGGACCAGGCCGTCGCTGCTGGTCCGGGCCGCCGCGTCGTCGGCACGGACCTCGGCAGCCTTCGGGGTCGGTCGGCCCGAGAGCCCGCGCCCTCGAGCCTTGGACGCTCGGTCGACCGAACGGGCGTAGCGGTCCAGGTCGGCCACCTGCAGGAGCAGGTCACGCCGGGTGACCTTCCCCCGCCGCCGAACCGTCACCGGCGAGCCGATGCCGTAGACCGAGTCGAACCCTCCCGCGAGCACCAGCCGCTCCAGCACCGGCCGGGTGACCTGGGCGCGATGGAAGAAGTCGGTGAGCGAGTGGTACGGCCGTCCGGCGACGATCCGCATCACCTCTGCCTCCGAGATGCCCTTCACCTCCGACAGCGCCAGCCGAATGCCGTACGCGCCGACCGGACGTCCGCCGGCCGCGTTGTCGTCGGTCGACGGGCCGCTTCGCTCAAAGCCCGCCTTCCCTCCTCCGCCTTGCCGGACGAACGACCGGACCGGCGCGTATACGGGTGCATCAGTCTTCTCCACGACGTAGGTCTTCTCGGAGAGGTTGACGTCGAGCCCGAGCACGGCGATGCCGAACTGCCGAGCGTCGTCGAGGATCAGTCGCTTGGGATACATGCCAGGATCGTGCGTGAGCACACCGGCGAGGAAGTGCGCCGGCCAGTGCGCCTTGAGCCAGGCCGACTGGTAGGTCGGGAGTGCGAACGCTGCCGCATGGGCTTTGCAGAAACCGAAGGACGCGAAGGCCTCGATCACCTTCCAGAGCTGCTTGACCACAGGGAGCGGGTAGCCCCTGCCGAGTGCCCGCGGGAAGAACCAGACCCGGGTCTCCGCCATCCCTTCGACGTCGCCGAGTGCCCGCCGGGCCTCGTCGGCCTCGGCCAGGCTGCACCCGGCGAACTGGCTGATGATCTCGATGATCTGCTCGTGGAAGACCACCACGCCCTGGGTCTGGCCCAGGATCGGGATGAGGTCCTCGTGGAGGTACGCGGGGGCTTTCCAGCCCTGCTTGGCGTTGAGGTAGGGCGTGATCATGTCGCTCTTGACCGGCCCCGGCCGGAACAGCGAGATGTCGGTGATGATGTCGGAGAACGACTCGATCCCGGACTTGCCGACCAGCTCGCGCTGGCCCGGCGACTCGATCTGGAAGCACCCCAGCGTCTTGGCCTGGCTGATCATCGAGAAGGTCTTCGCGTCGTCGAAAGGCACCTGCTCCTCGTCGTCGAGGTTGATCTCCACCCCGTCGACCCGCTCGATCTCCGTGAGGGCGTGCGCCATCGACGACTGCATGCGGATGCCGAGAACGTCGAGCTTGAGCAGGCCTAGGTCCTCGACGTCCTCCTTGTCGAACTGGCTCATCGGGAAGCCGGCGAAGCTGGCCTCGACCGGAGTGCGGTCGAGCAAGGTGGCGTCGGAGAGCAGCACCCCGCACGGGTGTACGGCGATATGGCGCGGCAGTCCGTCGAGCCGCTCCACCAGCCGGAAGAGCAGGTCGAGGCGCTCCTCTCCCAGCCCCGAGGCTCGTAGCTCGGGAAGCTCACGCAACGCGAGCCGCGCGTCCCGGGCACGGATGTGCGGGAAGGCCTTGGCGATCGAGTCGATCTCCCCCATCGGCATGCCGAGCGCCGCACCGACGTCACGGACGGCGTGGCGGACCCGGTAGGTGTCCATCATCGAGACGCAGGCGCAGCGCTCGCCGCCGAAACGGTCGAGGATGCGCTCGTAGACCTCCAGCCGCCTCGCTGACTCCACGTCGATGTCGATGTCGGGCAGCGCCTGACGCAGCGGCGAGAGGAACCTCTCCATCAGCAGGCCGTGACGCAGCGGATCCACCCCGGAGACGCCGAGCAGGTAGTTGACCAGGCTGCCTGCACCCGATCCCCGCGCTGCCGCCCGGACGCCCATCTGCTTCACCAGGTCGGAGACGTCGGCGACGGTCAGGAAGTACGAGGCGTAGCCGAGCTCGCCGATGGTCTGCAGCTCCTGGTCGAGCCGGGTCCAGATCCGCAGGCGCGGAGCCGAGCCGTAACGATGGCCGATGCCTGCCTCGCACCGCTCCCGCAGGAGGCGGTCCGCAGTGAGGCGGGTCTCGACACGCTTGCTCGCTTCGCTCACGTCGCGGCTCGACCACCGACCATCAGGGCTGGTGACACCCAACTCGGGGAAGTGCACCTCCCCGAGCCCCAGGTCGGCCCGCGGGTCGACGGCACACCGGTCGGCCACCACCCGGGTGCGGGCGAGCAGGTCGTGGGCGGACCGGTCGCCCAGCCCGGCATAGCGGGCGATCTCCTCGGCGACCTCGGCCATCTCCTTGCCGGACTTGAGGAAGCCCTCGGCGTTGCCCCGGTCGACGTGGCGCAGGTCGAGCGGGACGAGCCGGCGCGCGGCATCGAGCACGTCGACGGTGGGTGCATCGGTGCGGTCGGCGTAGCGGACGGCGTTGGACAGCACCGCGCCGATCCCCAGGTCGCGGGCCAGCCCGGCCATCCGGGCAGCGTGGGCCGACGTGCCGGGACCCGACCCACCCAGACGGTGTGACACCACCTCGACCAGGAGGTCGGTCTGCTCCGCCAGGTCGAGCCAGGGCCGGACGGCGGCATGCGCGAGGTCGTCACGACGCAGGGTGGCCGCACGCCCCAGCTCCGATCCGGGGCCGAGCAACATCAGGACCTGCCCCCGTGACAGAGGGCCGGAGACGTGCTCGGCCACGAGGTCGAGGGTGCACACCGGGTCACCCCGCTCCCCGGCGAGATGGGTCGCCGAGACCAGCCGGCAGACAGCTGCCCAACCTCGTTTGCTGGCGGCCAGGAAGGTGACCCTCGGCAGCTTCGGGTCGCGGAAGGCTCCGCCGCGCACCGGGGTGCGACGCCGCTCCGGGGGCACCTCCAGCAGCGAAGAGGGAATCGCTCCGGTGTGCGCGAAGGCGAGGTCGACGCCGAGGATCGGCCGGACCCCCGTGCGCAGGCAGGCCTTCGCGAACCGGACTGCGCCATAGGTGCCGTCGCGGTCGGTCAGCGCGAGAGTGTCCATCTCCTGCTCGGCGGCACGCTCCACCAGGACATGCGGATGAGAGGCGCCGTACTGGAGGGAGTAACCGGAGGCGACGTGCAGATGGATAAAGGGATCGGCCACTAGCTTGCGAAGACGATCTGCTCCGGGATGGACGGGTGCGGCTTGAGGCCGAGATAGGTCTCCACCAGCCCGAGGAACCGGTCGGCGTCGCGGACGAGGTCGTCGGCCTCACGTTCGGTCACCGCCCGGCGGGAGCCTGCCTCTGCGGCTGCCCGCTTCGCTGCCCCGGCTGAGAAGAAGGTCGCCCACTCGGCGAGCTCCGGGGCGACCTCGGCCAGCAGCACCCAGGCGTTGCGCTGCGGGGCCCGGCCTCGCTTCGCAATCATCGGGGTGGCCTTGGCTGCGAGCAGGGCGGCGGTGGCCCTGAGCGCAGCCACGTGGGCGTGGGCATAACGCATGCCGGCGTCGGTGTCGATGATCGCCTCACGTAGTGAGGTGGCGGACCGCTCGAGGTAGGAGTACGTCGCGGCAGGAAGGTCGAAGGACATCAGCATTCCTCTCTCAGTCCACTGCCCGAGCCAGGCGCCAGTCGCCCTGGGCCCAGTCGAAGGAGAGGTCGAAGACACCGCGGCCGAGCACTCCGCGTCCCGCCTCGACCCGCCACACCTCACGCTCGGCGTTCAGGTCGCGGCCGGTCGTCACGGCATCGGAGCCGAGCACCGCCTGGGCGTCGGCCGACTGCCACCAGGGGCCGGTCTCCACCCAGTGCGCCACCACGGAGTAGACATTCCAGAGCCGCCCTCGCCAAAGGAACTGCTCGGGCCCTCCCGCATCCAGGGCCCCCTCACCCACCGGTCCTCTCCGGACCTCCACAGGATCGTCGTACCGCCGCATCTCTCACCTCTCGCCTCGACTGACTGCACGGCTCGACCCCGGACCGACCCCAGCGCCACAGCCCAGGCACCACTGGTGGAGAGGCTTGGCGGGGGTGGGGGTCGAGGTCACCCCCGCCAAGGTCTGTTCGAACACTTGTTCGAACGACGCCCACGTTACACCCGCCCTCCGACTCTTCGTCAACCGTCGCGCGAAGAATGTGGACCATCGTTTCTTTGTGAATTCCGGAAAGTCACCTCGCGCCGATCTGGAAAGGCTAAGTAAACTTCCACTAGCCTCAGCTGAGGATCAGACAGCGGACTGTGCTGGTCTTGGGAGGAGGTGGAGTGGGCGTGGCCGCAGAGACCCGGGCCGCCTCACCACGACGGGGCACGCGGCCGGCCAACCGGCGCGAGCTGATCCTGTCCGCCTCGCGCGATCTGCTCGTGTCGCGGGGCTACGACCATATCGGTGTCGGCGACATTGCCGACGCGGTGGCCATCGGGCCGTCAGCGCTCTACCGGCACTTCCACGGCAAGCAGCAGATCCTCTCCGAGGTGCTCCGTCGGGAGTTCGTGCTGGTCACCAAGCGGATGGACGAGGACGAGCGACGAGTCGCTGCCGGTGACGTCGACCTCGCAGTCCGGGTGCTCGCCCGCTTCGCGATCGACTTCCGTGGGCTGGGCGTCCTCGTCCAGCGCGAGGCACGCCACCTCCCTGAGCCCGACCGTGACGAGGTCCGCGACGGCGTCCGCACCCTGGGCATCGGCGTCGGCCGCGTCATCGGCCGAGCCCGACCCGACCTCTCGCCCCAGACCACCGACCTGCTCGCGTGGACCATCGTGGGCATCCTGGGCAGCCCGTCGTTCCACCAGATCGAGGTCCCGCGCCCCAGCCTGGAGCGCGTACTGCGCGACCAGGTCAGGACGGTGCTGGAGTCGCCGCTTCCGGCATCTCTGGGCGAGGCCTCCCCTCCTGCGGAGAAGCGCACCCCGATCCGCCCGAGGTCACGGCGCGAGCACCTCCTGGCTGAGGCGGTGCGGCTCTTCGCGGACCGCGGCTATGCCAATGTCGCGGTCGAGGACGTCGGGAGCGCCGCGGGCATCGCCGGCCCCAGCGTCTACAACCACTTCCCCTCCAAGCTCGACCTGTTGGTCATCCCGATGATGCGCGGCACCGGCGCGTTGATGATGGAGCTCGCCCACGCCTTCGACTTCGGCGACGGACCACGCGATGTGCTGCGTCGCCTGATCAGGTCGTACGTCGCCTTCGCGGCAGACCAGCATCAGCTCCTCGACCTGATCATCAGCGAGGTCCGGCAGCTCCCGGACGACGTCCGGACCGACGTACGCCGAGCGCAGCGGGAGTATCTCCAGGAGTGGGCCGCGCTTCTCCAGCAGCTCGAGCCGACCGTCGGCACCAACGTCGCGCGCATCCGGGTCCAGGCAGCGGTGAGCCTGGTCAACGACATCGTCCGCACCCCGCACCTGCGCGCCTTGCCCGGGATCACCGCCCAACTGGAGTCCTTCTGCACCCGGCTGCTTCTCCCCCAGACGCAGTGACCCAGACATGACCCAGGCATGACAGAGGGCCCGACCGTTCGGCCGGGCCCTCCGCGTGAAGCAGGTGCTGGGTGTTACTTCTGCAGGTAGCAGGGCTCGGTGAACTCGTACGCCTCGACGGTCGGGCCGGTGAAGGCCTCGGCCGCGGTGCTGACTCCCGATGCTGCCTTGGCGTCGACCTTGTTGATCGACGTCGACCGGACGACCCGCTCGTTCGGGTCGCCGGCGTAGTTGCCGGAGCCCTCGGGGAGCATGCCGTCGCCGGACACGCCGGTCAGGCCCTCTCCGGCCGCGACGAGACCCTCACGGGTGAGGTCGTCGGCCTCGATGGCTGCTTCGAGGGCGGCCTTCATGACGTACTGGCCAGCCCAGCCGATCATGTACCAGTCGTTCGGGTCAGCCTTCTTGCCTGCAGCCGCACGCATCGCCTCGTGACCGGCCGTGTCGGATTCCCACGTGCCGAACGAGGTTGCCTGCATGTACAGGGCCGTGATGGCCGGACCAGCCTCGGAGGCCAGCAGGGCAGAGTTCCACGACGGGATTGCGCCGATGAACTTGCCCGTGAAACCGCCCACTGCCGAAAGACCAACCACGGCGGCGAGGTCGGTCGGGCCGGTCGCGATGACGACGACGTCGGGCTTCGCCCGCTTGATCGCGCCGACGGCCGCGGCCTGCGACTCCTCGACCTGGACCTCGATCGGGATGTCGGTGAACTCGATGTCCCGCGCTTCGGCGGCGATGCGCGCGCCGACCATGTTGTCGTCGCCGTAGTCACCGGCGTAGTGGACCGCGGCGATCGACTTCGCGCCGAGCTCGTCGACGGCGTAGTCCACGATGTTCATCGCCTCGGCGCAGTAGTTCGTGCCGATCTCGGTGACGCCGCCCTCGAAGATCCAGTTCGAGCCGAGCGAGGTCGGCTGCGTCAGGATGCTGGCGTCTTGGACGTCCTCGAGGATGCCGTTGGTGTGCGCGGTTCCGAGCGACTGCGCCAGGCCTAGGACCTTGTCCTCGATCTCGGCGTAGACGGACGCGTGCGTGTCTGGGTTGTACGCGTTGTCCTTGACGTTGGTGACGACGTCGATCTCGTAGTCGCCGATGCCACCCTCCGCGTTGACCTTGGCCCAGAAGGCCTTCTGGCCCTCGGTGACGGGTCCGCCGACAAGCTTGAACACGCCGGTGAGGTCGGTGATGACACCCAGGTAGATGCAGCCCTTCTCCTGGTCGACCGCCTGCGGACACGGCTCGCTGGTGACGCCGGGGACGGCGGCATTGTCCCCGTCGGTGGAGTCCCGGCCGCAGCCGGTCACCAGCGCGAGGGACAACGCGGTCAGCACGATGCCGACGCCTCTTGCCCTTGTTTTCACTGTTCCTCCTGGGTTTTTCTTCCTCGGATGTCCCTGCTTCTCAGTAGGAGAAGGGGAAGCTCTTCCAGTACGTCCTGATCCGGTGCCAGATGCCGAAGAGGCCTCGAGGCTCGAAGAGCAGGAACGCAATGATGAGTACGCCGTAGAGCACTTGCTCGACCTCGAAGATGTTCGGGTGGTCGGCGGCTGACGACGAGATGAAGGTGAGCAGGCTCGGCAGCTCACTGGTGATGCGCGGCAGCATGGCGATCAGCATCGCGCCCATGATCGCGCCGGAGATCGTGGCGGCTCCGCCGATCAGGACCATCGCGATGAACTGCACCGACATCAGCAGGTTGAACTGCTCCGGGCTGAAGTGCCCGTTGGCGACGAACAGCAGCGACCCGGCCACTCCGGCGTAGAACGACGACGTGGTGAACGCGATCAGCTTGTACTTCGTGAGGTTCACGCCCATCACGCCGGCGGCGATGTCCCGGTCGCGTACGGCAGCGAACGCGCGGCCGATGCGCGACCGCACCAGGTTGCGTGCGAGGACCGCGAAGATGATCAGGAGGACGAGGTAGAACCAGTAGAGCTTCTGCTCCTCGGTGTAGGTGCCGTTCACGGTCAGGTTGTTGCCGAAGACCACAGGCTCGGGGGCGTCGCGACCGACGTTCTTCCCGCCCGACAGCTCGGTCCACTCGCCGAAGAAGTACTCGCCGATGAACACCAGGCCAAGCGTGACGATCGCCAGGTAGAGGCCGCGCAGCCTCGTCGCCAGCGGTGCGACCAGGGCACCGCAGATCGCCGCCACCACACCGGAGGCCAGGATCCACAACGGCGCGAACTCGATACCGAGCCCCAGGTAGCGTCCCTCCGCCTCGCCGCCGAGGAACGACGCGGTGTAGGCACCCACCCCGACGAAGAACGCATGGCCGAGCGAGACCTGGCCGGCGTAGCCGGTCACGAGGTTGAGCCCGATGGCGCCGATGGCGA
>DATILB010000461.1:0-4627 GCA_035477015.1 Nocardioidaceae bacterium
AGACGAACCTCCTTTCTAAATGGTGGGTGGCAGCGCCTGCCTCAGTTGCGTGTTGATCCTTGGCCCTAGTTGCCCGCTCGATCTCGAACCGGGCTCGGGTCGCTACTCGATGAGAATCGCCGCGGGCCTTGAAGCTCCACGAAACCCGGGGCGGCTCGGGTAGGTGTGAGAACGGCTCGCGACAAGCGGTCTGGGCGGATCGGCGCCACTTCTCTATGGGCCGGAGTGACGCGCCTCGCCTGACCGGCAAGCTGACCCGGTGGAGGTCAGTCGGTCGCGGCAGCCTTGGCCGCCAGGGCCTCGAGCCGCGCCGCGACGAAGGCGTGTGCCTCGTCGATCGTCACGCCCTTCATGATCAGTCCGCGGAGCTTCATGATCTCGGTCTGTCGGTTCACCGTCAGCGCGCCAACGAATGCGTCGCCCTTGCGATAGAGGGCGATTACTCGGCCGTCGGTCTCGATGCTGTTCTCGACGACGTCGATGTCGTCAGCGTCGGTGATGCCGACGAACTGGATCCGGCTGCCGTACCAGTCCGACCAGAAGTAGGGGACGGTCTTGTATGGCTTCGGCTCCGAGAGGCCGACCGCGTTGTGCGCGGCGACCGCACCCTGTTCGGCGGCGGCGGTCCAGTTCTCCATCCGCATTCGCGAGCCCTCGAACTGTGGGTTCGGCCAGTGAGCGATGTCGCCGGCGGCGTACACGCCGTCGATGCCGGTGAAGAGGTACTCGTCGCAGACGATCCCGTTCTCCAAAACCAGGCCGGAGCCCTCAAGCCACGCGACGTTGGGTACGGCGCCGGCGCCGACGATGACCAGGTCTGCGTCGAGGACGGTGCCGTCGGAGAGGTGCACGCGCTCGACGTGACCGTCTCCTTCGACGGACGTCACCGTGACGCCGCAGATCAGGTGGGTGCCGTTGAGCTCATGGAGTTGAGCGACGGTCGCGCCCATCTGCTCGCCGATCGCTCGGACGAGCGGGACGGGCAGTGCCTCGACGACGGTGACGTCGGAGCCCATCTTCTTGGCACTCGAGGCGATCTCGGAGCCGATGAAGCCGGCGCCGATGACGACGGTGCGCGCACCGGCTTCGATGGCGCTGCGGATCGAGACGGCGTCGTCGATCGTGCGCAGCACGTGTACGCCTGAGAGTCCTTCGAAGCCGGGGATCATCCGAGCGTGGGCGCCGGTGGCGATCACCAGGGCGTCGTACGGGATCGCCCGCTCACCGACGTACACAGTGCGCGTGACGGTGTCGAGCGACGTGGCGGGGGCGCCGAGGACCAGCTCGACGTTCAGCTCGTCGCGGAAGGTCTCGTCGGAGCGGAACTCCACGAACTCCTGCGAGTCCTGGCCCTCCTTGCGCTCGAGGAACGCCTTCGAGAGCGGGGGACGGTCGTAGGGGAGGTGCGGCTCGGCACCGATCAGCGTGATGCTGCCCTCGAACCCCTGCTTGCGCGCGGACTCGACCGCACGAAGCCCGGCGAGCGAGGCGCCGACGACGACGAGCTTCTCGACAGTCATCAGTCGGCGGTGGCGAGGCGCAGCGCCTCGGTGGGGCAACCCGCGATGGCGGACTCGACGTCGTCGAGAAGGCCGTCGGGTACGACGTCGGTCAGCATCACCAGGTCGCCGTTCTCGTCGACCTCGAACACGTCGGGGGCGAGCGACTCACAGATGCCGAGGCCTGTGCACTTGGCGCGATCGAGCAGGATCTTCATGGCGTTGTCCCTCTCCGGGCGAGCGTGTCTCACTTCTTATTTAAGATAGATTAAAACACGCGGAGGTGCAAGGCTCTGAGGTGGCACTGTGGCGCAGGCCTCAGAGCGACAAGGGGAGCTGGCTGATGCGCCGGGCTTCGTCGTTGGGTACGCCGAGCGCGCGCAGCGAGACCTCGGTGTGGCTGATCTCGGCACCCTCCGCATGCTCGCCGTCGAGGATGCCCCTGATAAGTGCGAGGGAGGCTCCGACAACGAAGTTCACGGACACGTCGATGTCCGGGACGGAGAACCGCTTCTGGGCGATGCCTCGCTCGACCACGACTCGGGCGTACGGCTGGAAGGCCCGGAGGAAGAGGACGTCCGCATGGTTGAGGTTGATCAGCAGGCGTGCAAAGTCCGGTGCCTCGAACGCCAGTCGGACCACCCGAAGGATGGCAGCAGCGGCGGTGACGGCCGGATCCTCGGACCCGTCGCCGACGATGGACTCGGCGCCCAACTCGGCGAGCGACTCCTCGACGACCGCCTCCACCAGGTCCTCCTTGGTGGGGAAGTAGTTGTAGAACGAGCCCAACGCGACGTCGGCCTCGGCGGTGATCTCCTGGATCCGGAGGCCTGCCACACCCTTTTCGGTGATCAGCGTCCGGCCGGCCTCGACCAGCCGCTGGCGGGTGCGCTCGCGGCGGCGGTCGATGCGGCTGGTCGTCTCGGTCACGCCTCCAATGATGCCACAACTTTTCAAAGATGAAATCGTTTTCACTCTTGAAAATCTTTTCAAATCTGAGTTAGAGTCATCGGCATGACCCTCTCCAAGGTGCTTGCCGGCATCCCCCAACCGCCGGTGAACGACCCGATGCCCCAGACCGCCGAGACGATCTTCAACGTCTTCATCTTCATCCCGCTCGGCATCGCCCTCGCGCTCGCGCTGCGCCACCTGCTCAAGGGGAAGGGGCCGCTGCTGCTCTACTGCATCATCGGCGGCGCCTTCGCCGCGACGTTCGAGCCGATCGTCGACGTGCTCGGGCTCGTGTACCTCAAGGAGCTCGACGCGGTCGGGACGTTCACGATCCTCGAGCGGACGATGCCGCTCTACATCTGCTTCGTCTATCCCTGGTACGTCGGCGGCATGGGCTACCTGGCCTACCGGCTCTTCCAGCGGGGCATCTCGATGAAGGGGCTCTTCCTGCTCTGGGGTGCGGACGCGATCGTCGACGTCTTCCTCGAGCTGCCGGGCATCATCGCTGGCACCTACCTGTACTACGGTCACCAGCCGTTCAACGTGTTCGGCTTCCCGCTGTGGTGGGCCTTCGTCAACCCGGTGATGCCGATGCTCGCCGGCGCCCTGATCTACAAGCTCAAGCCGTACTTCGGTGACTCGCCCTGGAAGCTGCTCGCCGTCATCCCGCTGATCCCGATTGCCGACGGTGTGGCGAACGGTGCTGCGGGCTGGCCGATGTGGGCGGTGCTCAACCAGGAAGACGTGTCCTACGTCTGGACCCACCTGGCGGCGCTCGTGACGCTCGCGCTCTCGCTCTACTGCGTGTGGATGATCGGCCTCGTCGTGGCCAAGCGTGACGAAGTGGTCTCGACGGACGGCTCGCAAGCTCGCCTGCTCGACCAGCGGGTGGCCAAGGAGGAGGTGGCCGTATGAGCCACGCCGTGCACCCGCCCGAGTCGGACCTGATCCTGCCTTTCCCCACCGACGGCGAGAGCTGGGACCACCACACGATCCACACGCACTACTTCGGGTTCTCGATCCCGGAGGCTGCGATCGGCGCGTTCCTCTACCTCCGCTACCAGCCGGCGCTGCAGCTCTGCCAGGGCGGCGTCTCGATCTTCCGGGGCACCGACAACATCAACGCGATCGATGTCGACCACCTCGACTACGAGATCACGATGCCGTGGCCGGAGATCGACGGGAACACCATCACGACGGCCAACGGCCTGCGCATCGAGTTCGTCGAGCCCGGACGGGTGGTCGACGTCAGCTACGCCAGCGCCGACGGCCTGACCAAGCTCGCGCTGCGGCAGACCGCGGTGACCCCGCTGCTCGTCCGCGGGCACGTGATGCCCGGCGAGGAGGACCACCACGACGACCCGGGTCGCGTCCCCGGCGGCAGCGAGCAGTTCATGCACTGCGTCGGCACGCTCGAGCTGAACGGTGAGCACTACGACATCGACTGCTTCGCACCGCGCGACCGGTCGTGGCGGCAGGTCCGCAAGGAGTCGCAGGGCGGCGTACCCGTGCCGCCGGTCGGCTGGTCGCCGATGTACTTCGGCGAGGACCTGATCTTCAACCAGATCAGCTTCGAGGCCCCGGACACGGACCCGGAGTGGAACGGGATCTACGAGCTCCCCGAGGGCGCACCCACGCACCACTTCGCGTGGCTGCACACCAACGGTGACACCAAGCAGATCACGCGGGTACGTCGCAACGTGCTCGAGCGCCAGCCGCACACCTATGCCTCGCTTCGACAGGAGATCGAGGCTGAGGACGAGGACGGCAACATCTACCGCTTCACCGGCCGGGCGATCGCCACGGCCACCATCCCGGCCTGGCCCAACGTGTCCTTCCACGACAGCGTCTACCGCTGGGAGGACGAGCAGGGCCGGGTGACCCACTCGACGTACCAGGAGATCTGGTTCGACCGCTACCAAAAGGCCGTCAAGGCCCGTGCAACCAAGGGAGAAAGCTGATGGCACTCGCGAACAAGAGCCCCGAAGAGGTCCGTGGCGGTCTCCAGTCCTGGCTCGAGACGAAGGTCCCCGGCGCGACGATCACCACCTGCGACGTACCGAGTGCGAGCGGGATGTCGAACCTGACGGTGCTGTTCTCCGCCACGACCGAGGCGGGGGAGGAGCACTTCGTCGCTCGCGTTGCGCCTGACGGCCCGGCCGTGTTCATGGAGTACG
>DATILB010000462.1:0-22160 GCA_035477015.1 Nocardioidaceae bacterium
TGCTCGAGCACTGAGTTGGTCCCCTCCGCGATGTCGGTGAGGACCCGTTGCAGCCAGGTCCTGCGCCGTGCCAGCGGCCGTTGGGCCAGTGCCCTCAGCATGTGGCGTGCGGTCGTGCGGCGCCCCTGCACGGCGTCGGCGAGCGTGACAATGGCTTCGAACTCAGTGGAGGCGTTCATGGCCACATCGAGGGCTGCCTCGTCGTACTTCAATCGCGGGGGCCCGACGTTCCCACGGGCGCCACCCCGTCGCATGCCGCCTGTGGAAAGCCGAAGCGCCCCAGGCCTGAGCCCGGGGCGCCTCGCCATCTGCTAGCTAGCGGCGGACCCTGAACACGATGGTCTTCGAGACCGGCAGAGTGCTGGCGTCACCGAGGTAGCGCAGCATGACCCGCTTCAGTCCGGTCATGCGGAACCGGGGCAGGGTCACCGAGCCGAGGCCGTCGGTGATCGTGGCGATTCCGACGATCTTGCTGCCGCTACGGACCACGACCTGACCATCGGGCGTCAGTCCCGGAGCCGTGACGCTGATGGTCAGCTTCGCGCGGGTGCTCAGCCTGACCGGCCTCGGCGACACGATCGCCCCGAGCGCCGGTGCCGCCCTGGCCACCTCGACCGTGACCGAGGTGCTACTCGCCTTGGTCGTGGCGTCGCCGGTGTACCGCAGCTCGACGTGCTTGCTGCCGGCCGATGCGAACGGAGCCAGCTCGACCTGCGCCGCACCGCTGGCGAGGGGCGCGGAGCCGACGAGCGTGTTCCCGAGGTAGGCCTCGACAGTTCCCGTGGCGACGGTCGGCGTCACGGTGACGTCGACCTGGGCTTCTGTCGATCCCGCCGTGACCGTGCCGGCCACCAGGTTCGCCCCGATCGTCGACGCGACCTTGAAGCTGCTCTTCGGTACGACGACCACGGAGGAGGGACCGGGCAGGTCGGCAGGAGCCGTGAAGGCCACCGCTGACGAGCCCCCCGTGACGGCGTACTCGCCGACCTTGACCGCCTGGCCACCGGCGTCGGGGCGCAGGTAGACGGCGACCGTCTTCGTCTCCGGCGTGCCGAGCGACGTGAGGCTCAGCTTGTTCAGGCTGAACGACACCTCGTCACTTGCTGCGACCGTTGCGGGGGCGTCGTCGCTGTAGACCTGGCGGCGCGTGAAGTCCGGCACGACGGGCGACTGCTTGCCCAGGTAGTCCACCCAGACGTCGCGGTCCACCAGCCCGGTGTCGGCGGTCACGCCCTGCTTGAACGCCGTGAAGTTGTCACCACCAGTGGCGAGGAACGAGAACGTCGCCACGGTGTACTCCGCCGCGGGGTCGAGCTTCTCCCCATTGATCTGGACGGACACCACCCGGTCGCCCTCTGCCCGCGTCGGGTCGAGCAGCACGTGGACGTTCCGCGACAGACCGAGCTGGAGGAACGGACGCTGCGCACCTTGCGGCTGCCACTGCTGCTCGAGGACCTGCTTGAGCTCGGCGCCGCTGACCGTGACCGTCCAGACGTTGTTCACGAAGGGCAGAACAGCGTTGGCCTCGGCGTATGTCACCGTGCCGTCGAGGTTGGTGCCTCCGGTGCCCTTGTAGAGGAGCTCGTCGCGCAGGCCGCCCGGGTTGACCACGCCGAGGTCGGCGTTGCCGAACTCCGGCTTGTCCAGCGAGGTGTGCAGAGCGTCGGCCACCGTGTCGCCGAGAGTGGACTCGTTGGCGCGGTCGTCGCGTCCGGCCTTGGGGTCCGCGGGGTTCGGCTGGGTCCAGATGCCGTCGGCGTTGAAGTGCCCGCCGGCGTACGCCGTCGTGATGCTCTCCGAGATCTCGCCGACCGGCTTGTTGCCGATCACGGCGGCAGTCGCCAGCGCGTCGGTGACGATCGTGTTCACCTCGGCCACGCGAGGCAGCGTGAGGTCGGCAGTCGCGACCCGGTCGATGGTCGTCGCCGTGTAGCTGGCGACCGTGCCGTTGTCCGGGTCGACCATGAGCTGGATGCGGCCGACGTTGTTGCCGTACTCGCCGGTCTGCACGATCGGCCGGGTGCAGCCGGCCGTGCCGACGGTGCAGCCTTCACTGGCGCCGGGGACCGGGCCGTGGAAGACGTACTCCTTGTGGGTGTGGCCGGTGAAGATCGCGTCGACCTTGGCGGTCGTGTCGTTGACGATGCTGGCGAACGTCGGGCTCGCAGCGACCTCCTCCTCGATCGTTCCACCCGCGGTGGTCATGCCTGCGCCCTCGTGGAGCGTGGCCACGATCAGCTCAGCCTGGTCCCCGATGCCGTCGGTCAGGTCGTCAGCGACGCGGTTGATCGCCTCGACCGGGTCGCCGAAGTCGAGGTCCGCGATGCCCAGCGGGCTCACGAGCGACGGAGTCTCGTCGGTCACGACGCCGATGACGCCGACGCTCACTCCGTTCACGTCGTACAGGGCGTACTCCGGCAGGGCCGGGTCCGTCGTCCCCTTGTCGTACACGTTGGCGCCGAGGATGTCGTACGCGGCTCGATCGGCAACGTGACCGGTGAGGTCCGCGAAGCCCTTGTCGAACTCGTGGTTGCCCACCGCTGTCCCGTTGAGGTCGAGCGCGTTGAGCACGTCGATCGTCGGGTTGTCGTTGGCGGACGCGGACGCGAACAGCGAGGCGCCGATGTTGTCGCCGGCGGACAGGAACAGCGTGCTGGCCTCACCGGCCGCCACACGCTGCTGTTCGACCGTCGTGGCGAACTTCGTCGTGTTGCTGTCGATCCGACCGTGGAAGTCGTTGATGCCCAGCAGGTTCACCAGCACGGGCGCTGCCGCCTGGGCGGTGGACGGCAGCAGGGTCAGTGGGCCGGCGGCCAGTGCGAGACCGGCGGTGACCGCCAGCCCTCGCATCGTGTTGCGTCGGGAAACGGTCATCCGAGGGTCACTCCTTCTCGTGGCGGCCAGCGCACAGTAACTCCGCGTCTCTCGCGACATCTACGGCAAAAGGTTGCGTTTGCGAAACGGTTGTCCTCGGCAACACCTGACATCCTGAGCGCCATGGCGCTTCCCACCATCGGCACGCTGGAGCCGCATCGCGCACTCGACCGGCCCGACCTCCTCGCAGAGCCGGTCGCCCAGGCATTGCAGGGCTGGCAGCACGCAGCAGAGGCTGTCGTCGTCGAGATCGACCCTGCGGTCGCGGACACTCAGGCGTTCGTCGATACCTACGGCTCGACCATGGCCGACGGCGCGAACTGCGTGGTGGTCGGCGGTGTCCGGGGTGGGGAGGAGCGGGTGGCCGCCTGCATGGTCCGCGCCGACCTGCGGGCGGACGTAAACAACGTGGTGCGCCGGCTGCTCGACGTACGCAAGGCGTCGTTCCTGTCGATGGACCAGGCGGTGGCCGAGTCAGGGATGGAGTACGGCGGCATCACGCCGTTCGGGCTGCCGGAGAAGTGGCGGCTCCTCGTCGACGGGCACGTCCTCGACATCGAGCTGGCCGTGGTCGGCAGCGGCGTACGACGAAGCAAGCTGCTGCTGCCTGGGCGGCTGCTCGGTCTCCTCCCTGGGGCGGAGGTCATCCAGGACATGGCCCGCTAGCGTGGCGTCATGATGAACCCCGCCATCGCCCTGTCTGTCGCCCGCATCGGCATTGGTGCCGCCGCGCTAGTGAAGCCCGATGCCGCGTTCCAGGGCCTCATGCTCGACCCCAAGCGCAACCCGCAGCAGCAGTTCGTGACCCGGATGTTCGGCTCACGCGAAATTGCGCTCGGGGTCGCGACACTGGCGTCCATTCGGTCGGGAAGCAAGACCTGGCTCCTGGCCGGTGTCGCGATCGACGCGGCGGACGCCGTGGCTGGTTACCTCAGCGGGCAGTCGGGTGCCGTCGAGCGGAGCAAGAGCAGCGTCCTGATGGGCCTCTCCGCTTCCGCTGTCGCCTCAGGAGTCCTCGGCCTTCGCGGAGTATCCAAGCCGGCTGCGATCGAGGCGTAGCCGCCAACGCTCGCGGGAGAGTCGTCAGAACGCGACGCCGTACCGCGCACGGACACCGGCCCGCTGGCTCTCCGTGGACTCGGCGAGTGCAGACGCCCCGAGCTGCAGGTCGCTGGGGAGCGGGGTCACGCAGGTCGTACCCAGGCAGGACCGGAGGGAATGCCACACCTCGAGGAGCTCGGCCAGGACCTCCTCGAGGGCGGGATCGTCGGCGACGCTCTCCAGCTCGTTCGGGTCCGCGTCGAGGTCGTAGAGCTCGACATCTCCGCTGTCGTAGCGGATCAGCTTCCACTGTGCCGTTCTGAGACCGATCTGGGTGCGCAGGTCGCTGAACCCCAGTGCCTCGCGATCGACGCCCGGCGGCACGGGAGGGCCACCGTCGAGCGCTTCGGTCACGATCGCTGTCGTCCAACCTCGGTCGCTGGCGAAGCTGGGTACGAGCGATCGGCCGTCCGCTGGGACCGGGGGGTTGGCGTTCGCGAGGTCCAGCAGCGTCGACGTCAGGTCGATCGTGGTGGCCGGGTCGTAGCGCACACCGTGCGGGACGCCGGGACCCGCGACCACGAGGGGAACGCGCAACGAGGGCTCGTAGGGGCGGATCTTCCCGTTGCGGATCCGGTGCTCGCCCAGGAAGTAGCCGTTGTCGGAGGTGAAGACGAAGACCGTGTTCGCGAGTTCGCCAGTCGTCCTCAGCTGACGTACGAGGAGGCGCACCTGGCGGTCGAGGACTGCGAGGGACTCAGCGCGCTGCCTGGTCAGCTTCAGGTCGGCCAGCCGCTCGAGCGTGTTCAGCTCGGGGTCACCGGACCACCAGGCCTTGTCGCTCATGTCGCTCTCGCTGGGGCCGGACAGGGGCAGCCCCGGGGCCCTGGTCACGGTTTCGTCGAAGCGCCCGCGAACGTGGTTCGGCCGCGCTGGACTCTTGAAGGGAAAGACCCGGTCGCCCCTTCGGACCTCGTCGATGTCGCCGCGCTCATGAGGAAACCCGTAGTGCGGCGCGACGCTCGACAGGTAGAGGAAGAACGGCGCGGCCGAGCGGGCGTACCGGGCGACCAGGCTCCGGCTCACGGCGCCGAGGACGTTGGTCTGGTAGTCACCGCGGTGGGAGAAGTCGAGCGCGCCGTTGTCGTTGAAGGGAGTGCCCCAGTAGTTGTAGACGCCCGCCCAAGGAAACCGCTGCCCCACGCGCGGGCGGAGGCCGACGGCTGCGTACCAGTCCGTCCACCCCGGGGGCACGTAGTGCATGGAGGGCTCGCCGGTCACCGGCGACGGATTCTTGCCGTATCCGTTGAGGTACTTCCCCACGAACGCGGTGCGATACCCGACGGAGGCGAGGGACGTGGCGATCGTGCGCCGGTCGTCCAATCCCGCGAAACCGAAGGGCGGCTCGTTGTTCAGGACGCCGTGGTTGTGGGCGTACTGCCCGGTCAGGAAGGAGGCCCGCGCCGGGCAGCAGAGCGGGTAGGGGCTGAAGGAGTTCCTGAACGTCAGACCTTGGCTGGCGACCAGCTTTCGCACTGCGGGCATGAAGCGCACGTCGTCGGAGCGCATGTCGTCGGCCATCACCACGACGATGTTGGGTCGCGGCCCACTCTCGGCAACCCCAGGCGTCACGGCTCGTTCGGCACCGAAGGCGTTCCTGGCACCTGCGCGTGGGCCGCTGAGCGTCGCTACGACCGCAACAGTGACGGTGGAAGCGACCAGCGCTGCGGCAACCCACCTGATGCTGCGGTAGCGGCGACTGTGCACGTGCAAGAGGTCCTTCCCCCGTCGGTGGGATCGGCCCTGGTGCCACGGCAACTGAGCGAGCGGCTCAGCATGCTCCCGGAAGATTGTCGCACCCGAGCGCCCGGGTTGCGGCTCCTTCGGCGAGGGCCCGGTCCGCGGGGACCAGCCCGATGCGGGTCCGCCGGTCGAGCAGGTCGTCCACGGTGACAGCGCCCTCGTGCGTGACGCCCCACACCAGCTCGGCCAGGGTGATCGGCGTGCATGCGGCGACGGGCGCGAGTACCTCGGCCTCGGTCAGACCGGTGGCGGACACGGCGTTGCTGAGCACCGAGGGAGCCTCGCTGCCGTATCGCCGCACCAGCCGTGCAGGGGCAGCACCGACGGGGCCGGCGCCTTCCAGAGGCAGGTCAGCCGTCAGGCATGGACCAGCGGACAGCCCGGCGACCTCGACCGCCGTGTCAACGGCGTCCTCCGCCATCCTCCGGTACGTCGTGAGCTTGCCTCCAACGATGGTCACCACCCCTGAGTCCGAGACGAGCACGGCGTGCTTGCGGCTCAGGTCGGCCGTGTGGCCGCCCGAGTCGAGGAGCGGCCGAAGCCCGGAGTAGGTCCCCACGATGTCCTCATGGGTGATCGGCTGCGCGAGCACCCGGTTGACCACGTCGAGCAGGAAGGAGATCTCCGAGGCGGAGCCCTGCGGCACGTCAGGGATCTCCCCGTCGACCTCCTCGTCGGTCAGCCCGACGTAGATCAGGCCGTCGGGCTGCGGCAGGGCGAAGACGAAGCGGTTGCTCTCGCCCGGGACCGGCGCGGTCAGCGCGACCGCGAGGCCGGGGATGGACGAGGCTCGGAGCACCAGGTGGGTGCCTCGCGAGGGTTTCAGGCGCAGGCCGGGGACGACCTGGCCGGCCCAGACGCCGCCGGCGTTCACGACTACGCGCGCGCGGACGGAGTACGTCTCGCCGGTGAGCTCGTCACGCAGCGTTGCGCTGGTGCCTGTCACGTCGAGCGCTCTGGTGTGGTTGAGGATCGTCGCGCCACGGCCGGCGGCCGTGCGGACCAGTGCGGTGACCAGTCGCGCATCGTCCTCGAGCTGACCGTCGTACCCGAGGAGTGCGCCACGCAGCCCTTCCGGCCGGACCGCCGGGCACAGCGCAAGTGCTTCGTCACGACGGACTCGGCGGGGGCGCGGCAGGACCGACCTCGGCGTACGGGCTCCCAGCCGCAGTGCGTCGCCGGCCCAGAAGCCGACTCTCGCGAGACCTGCCTGAGGCCTCGACATCCCCGGCCCGAGCGGGATGTACGTCGTGAGCGTGCGGACGAGGTGGGGAGCCGTGCGGGTCATCAGGATGCCGCGCTCCACCGCACTCTCGTGCGCGACGCCGACCTGGCCCTTCGCGAGGTAGCGCAGCCCGCCGTGCACGAGCTTGGAGCTCCACCGGGACGTACCGAAAGCGAAGTCGTGGGCGTCGACGGCGATGACGGACAGCCCCCGGGAGGCCGCGTCGAGTGCGACTCCGGCGCCGGTCACGCCGAGGCCGACCACGAGGACATCGACTGTGTCGTGGTCGACCAGCGAGGTGAGGTCGCGCTGGCGGCGGGCGGCGTTCAGCTGGGTGCTCATGGCGCGAGGTACCTCTCGACTATTAGGTGCAGCTCGGCGTCGAGCGTCTCCGCGTCGACGTCGAGGGTGTGAGCCGAGAGGACGTACCCGTACGCCGTGAGGAGAAGTGCGTTCGCCAACACGTGCGGGTCCCCGGCCCGGACGGAGCCGTCGGCCTGACCGTCACGGACGAACTGCTCGGTGAGCTCGAGGATCCACTTCTGGTTCCGGCCGATGCGCTCGAAGAGGTAGGGGTGCAGCAGCTCGGGGTCGAGCTCGATGATGCGAAGGAAGAGGGCGTTCACGCGGAGCGCTCCGACCATGCCCGTGATGCCTCGTGCGAGCGCGTCGCGTGTGGTGCCGGTCGCGTCACTCGCCAAGCCCGAGTCGACCAGCAGTCCGGACCACTCGCGGACGAGGAGGTCGGCGAGGAGGGTCTGCGTGTCGGGCCACCGGCGGTAGATCGTCATCCGCGAGACACCGGCCTTGCGGGCGATGTCGGTCAGCGTCGTACGACGCCAGCCCACCTGCACGATGCAGTCGCGAGCAGCGTCGAGATACCCGGACTCGGGCGACGTTTCACTCACGCCGTAGGCCCGGTGGTCGAGCAGCGAGCGGAGCGAGTGTCCGTCGAGACCTTGTGACAAGTAGGCGTCATGTGTAACACTGTATCACATGACGACTGAGATGCACTGGGCCCGATGGGGCGACCCGGCCAAGGCACACCCCCTCTCCGACTCCGCTCGCGGCATGATCGAGATGTTCGTGGGCGCGATCGACGAGCGGCCCTCGGTCGCCCTCGAGGACGTCGTGGTGCCGCCGGTCGGGCTGTCGGACGAGCTCCTCGACGGTCTCCGGCAAGCGGTCGGCGCGGACCACGTGCACACCGACGACGAGACCCGCATCCGTCGTACCCGGGGCAAGTCGACCCCGGATCTCCTTAAGCTCCGGGCGGGCGACGCCAGCGATGCCCCCGACGCGGTCGTCCGTCCGGTAACCCACGACGAGGTAGCCGCCGTCGTCCGCTGGTGCAGCGAGCACCGCGTCGCGCTGGTCCCCTTCGGTGGCGGTACGTCGGTCGTCGGTGGGCTGGCCGCCCGCCGCGATGGCTTCTCAGGTGTCATCGCGCTGGATCTCATCCGGATGAAGCGTCTCGTGAACGTCGACCGGGAGTCGATGACCGCGACGCTCGAGGCCGGCCTGCTCGGACCGGAAGCTGAGGCGCTGCTCGCCGAGCACGGGCTCACGATCGGGCACTTCCCGCAGAGCTTCCAGTACGCCTCGATCGGCGGCTTCGCCGTCACCCGGTCGAGCGGCCAGGCCAGCAGTGGCTACGGCAGGTTCGACTCCCTCGTGGTCGGCATCAAGGTCGCGACCCCGATCGGCGACCTCGACCTCGGCAGCGCACCGGCCAACGCCGCCGGCCCCGACCTACGCGAGCTGGTGATGGGCTCGGAAGGCGCCTTCGGCGTAGCCACCGAGGTCACGCTCAGGGTCCGCAACGCTCCGGCCGTGAAGGTCTACGAGACCTGGCGCTTCCCGTCGTTCCTCGAGGGCGCGAACGCGATGCGCGACCTGAAGCAGGGCGGGATCGAGCCGACCGTGCTTCGCCTCTCCGACGAGATGGAGACCATGGTCAACCTCGCCGACCCGTCATCGGTCGGCGCGGAGAGCAAGGGCGGCTGCCTGATGGTGACCGGCTTCGAGGCCGACCAGGAGACGGTCGACCGCAAGCGTGCGCTGGTCACGGCGGCACTCGAGGCAAGGGGTGGCATCAGCGAGGGCCTCAACGAGGCGTGGGCCGAGGGCCGTTACGACGGTCCCTACCTGCGGGACTCCATGCTGGACCTCGGCATCCTGGTCGAGACGCTCGAGACGGCGACCTTCTGGTCCAACGTCCCCAACCTCTACGACTCCGTGAAGGCCGCGCTCGCCGGCGCCCTCGGCAGCCCGATCGTGCTCTGCCACATCTCGCACGTCTACGAGAACGGCTGCTCCCTCTACTTCACTGTTGCTGCGAAGGAGGAGGAGGACGGCATCGCCCAGTGGCTGAAGGCGAAGGCCGCCGCGTCGGACGCGATGATCGCGACCGGTTCCACGATCACGCACCACCACGCCATCGGCACCGACCACAAGCCGTGGTTCGCCCAGGAGATCGGGCCGGTCGGCGTCGAGATCCTGCGGGCGATCAAGGAGCGCGTCGATCCGGCTGGTGTTCTGAACCCCGGCATCCTGGTCCCATGAGCCGCACCTTCCGCATCCTGGTCAACCCCGCGTCGGGCGGCGGGAAGGCGCTCGAGCGCGTGCGACCGGTGGCCACGATTCTGCGCGACGCCGGCGCCGAGGTGCACGTCGTACACAGCCTCGGCATCCAGCACTCCATCGACGAGGTCGCCTCTGCCGCGAAGGCCGGCGAGACGATGGTGGCCTGTGGTGGCGACGGCATGCTCGCATCCGTCGCCGCGGCCGTGCTCGAGCACGACGTGCCGCTCGGGATCGTCCCGAGTGGTCGCGGCAACGACTTCGCGCGCCAGCTCCGGCTGCTCGACCGGTCGTCCGAGGAGACGGCCCACACCCTGCTCGAGGGTGAGGCGACTCCAGTCGACGTCATCCGCGTCGGCGACAAGATCGTGCTGGGCAGCGTGTACGCCGGCGTCGACTCGCTCGCTTCCGAGCTGGTCAACGGCGCGCAGTGGCTCCCGGGCGCACTGCAGTACCCGTACGCCGCCGTTCGTTCCCTGTTGACCTACGAGCCCACGCGCTACACCGTCACAGTCGACGGCTCGACCGTCGTCGTGGAGGCGTACTCGGTGGTGGTGGCGAACAGCGGCTACTACGGCAAGGGCATGCACGTCGCGCCCGCCGCGACCGTCGACGATGGTCTGCTGGACGTCGTCGTCATCCCGAAGGCCTCGCGGTTCAAGCTGATCCGCCTGATGCCGAAGATCTACGACGGCAGCCATGTCCGGGTTCCGGGCGTTCTGACCTTCCGTGGCCGGCAGGTGTCGGTGTCCGCGAAGGACCGCGTCGCGGCCTTCGGCGACGGCGAGCCGCTGGTCGATCTTCCGGTCCAGGCGGAGGTCGTTCCGGGCGCCCTGAAGGTCCTCCTCCCCTGAACGGCTGATTCTTTACTCATCCTTTTTCCTCTTTTTGCGGACAAACGGACTCTCAGATCCTTAATGTGAGTCTTGTTCAGGCGCAGGGGTGCGCACAGGAAGGCTGGGGGGACCGGCAAGGAGAGGTCCCGATCATGAATCGCGTTTTCGCTCTTGGTCTCACCAGCGCGGCTTTCGGCCTCATCATTGGCGCCGCTCTCGGGATCTCAGCCGGCTCCATGCATGCTTTCGTCTATTTCTTCGCACTGGTCACGCTGCTCGGGTGCCTGGCCGGTGCGGTCTACTTCGGCCGGCACACGCAAGAGACGCCGGACGGATTTGTCGGGCTCGGTGACACCTTCCTCGCGATGGGCACATTGGTTGCCCTGGTCGAGTCGGTGGCGCTGTCCCTGACGGGTGGTTTCTTGGGCCTGGTGTACGGCTGCCTCGGCCTTGCTCTCACCCTTTTCGCCCTCAAGCAGGAGCGTCAGGTCTCGATCGCGGTCTCGGGCGTGCTGTCGATCCTGGTGCTCAGCTGGGTGATGACCGACTCGGCGGCCATCGTCCTGGGCACTGTTCCCGGGCTGTTCTGGCTCTTCGCGACGGGCGCCTACGTCGCGAGCCTGGCGAGTGGCGAGCAGGTGGAGGCCGTCGGCGAAGCGCTTAGCGCATAGCCCAGGCCAGCAGCTCCGCGTCGCCGGTCAAGGCCAGCCCCTCGGAGTTGCTCACCCGCAGCGCGTCACCCTCGCGGATCCCCCCACCGGTCTCGAGGGTGACGTCGCCACGGCATACGAACAGATGGACGTACGGCGCCGATGGAAGTCGGAGCGTACGCCCGGGCAGCAACCGCGTCGCATGCAAGGCGGCGTGGCTGCTGCGTACCCCGGGCACCTGCAGCCAGTCATCGCCGACGGGCGCGGGTTCCTGCACGTAGCGCGGCGTCAGCCCCACGTCGTCCGGCCGCACCCACATCTGCACGAACCGGGTGGCACCCGGGCCCGCATGCTCCTCGTGGAGGATGCCACTTCCCGCGGACAGCACCTGGACGACGCCCGGCACGACCAGGCCGCTCGACCCGGTCGAGTCGCGGTGTCTCAGCTCGCCCTCCAGCACCCACGTGACGATCTCCAGGTCACGGTGCGGGTGCTCGTCGTACCCCTTGCCCGGCTGGAGCAGGTCGTCGTTGTGGCAGACCAGCATCCCGAAGCCCACGTTGGCCGGGTCGTAGTGCGCGCCGAACGAGAACGAGTGGCGTGACACCACCCCGTCGTACGTCGTGACGGCGCGGTCCTCCGCGCGGTGGATCTCGAGCTGGGAGCTCAGAGGGCCAACTCCGGGCGGATGCGCTGGACGGACCACACGCGCTGCCGCCGAGCCGCGTGCCCGGTGAGCAGCAGGGACACGACGAGGTAGCCGGCCAGGACGGCGACCGCGACCCACACGCGTGACCCCAGGCCGCCGTACATCAGCTGCCGGAGGCCGTCGACGGCGTACGACATCGGAAGGATCTGGTGCAGCCAGTGCATCGACGGCGGGATGGTCTGCCAGGGGAAGGTGCCACCGGCCGTGACGAGCTGCAGCACGAGCAGCACCAGGCCGAGGAACTGACCGGCCTTCCCGAACCATGCGTTGAGGCAGTGCACGATCGCGATGAAGGTTGCCGAGGTGAGGAGTAGGAACCCGAACGTTCCCGCGACATGGACCGGTTTCACGCCGACCGCGAAGAGCACGGCCACGGAGAGCAGCGCCATCTGCGCGGCGCCGATCAGGGCCGCCGGGATCCAGCCGCCGAGCGCGACGCGGAGTGGGCTCTGGTTCGCGGCCATGGCGCGGGTCGAGAGCGGGCGGAGCAGCAGGAAGAGCGCGTAGCCGCCGATCCAGGCAGCGAGCGGGAGGAAGAACGGGGCGAGCCCCTCGCCGTACGTCTGTGCCGTTGCGGTCGACGTCGACTCCACATGGACAGGGTTGCCGATCGTCTGCGCGATCTTGTCGCGGGTCTTCCCGTCCATGACCGGGATCCGGTCTGCCCCCTCTTGCAGCCCGTCGCGCAGCGCCGTGCCGCCTTCGGAGAGCCGCCCGAGCCCGCGGTTGAGCGAGCTCGCTCCGCCGCTGAGCGTCTGCGCGCCCTCGATGAGTCGGTCCGAGCCCCTCTGGGCGTCGTCGATGCCCTTGAGCAGCTTCGGCAGGTCGGAAGCGAGCGTCTCGGTCGCGGTCGCGACCTCTCCGGCGCCGGTGGCCAGCTTGTCCAGCTCGTTCGTGGCTTGCTGGATCTTCCGGTTGGCGAGGAGCGCGCCGCCCTTCGACCCGTCGAACACCGCGATCACCTGCTCGACCTGCTCCGGAGGCATGCCGCCGGCCGTCAGCTGGGTGCGGAGCTGGGTGCGGAGGCCGTTGACGGCCTTCGTCCCTTCCGACGCGAACCCGGCCACCTTGTTGCCGATCGCCGCGATGTCCTTGTTGGCGTCGGCCACGTCGCGAGCGCCGGTGGCGAGCTCGTCGAGCTGGTCCGGCACGTCCTTGGTCTTCTTCAGGATGGTGCCCAGGCCCTTGCCGAGCTCGGTCGCCCCCTCGGCGAGGGTGTCGGCTCCGCCGGCCAGCTTGTCCGTGCCGGTCTGCGCCTTGTCGATCCCGTCGAGGAGCGTGGTCGCGCCCTTGGTGGCCTCGAGCAGTCCGGCTCGGGTCTCCGAGATGCCCAGCAGGAAGTTGTTGGCCGCCTCGGTGCCGACGCGTGCGGCGAGTGCGTCACGAACGCGCTCGGTGACCGTGCTGGCGATCGTCGTCGACAGGTACGAGTTCGCGTCGTTCGTGGTCATCCGGAGCTGGGCCTGCTCCGGGTCGAACGTCGCCGAGCTGGTCAGGGCGGCGGAGAAGTCACGGGGGATCGTAAGCGCGAAGTCGTAGGTCCCCTCCTCGACGCCGGTCTGAGCCTCGGCAGCGGACACCGTGTGCCAGTCGAAGGACTCGCTCTGGACGAGCTCGTCGGCCACGTCCTGGCCGGCGTTCACGTCGTTGCCGTCGGAGTCGCGGGCTCCCGCGTCCTCGACCACCAGCGCCGCAGGGACGTTCTTGAGGTTCGCGTAGGGGTCGTGGTTCGCGTAGAGGTACAGCCCGCCGTACAGCGTGGGGATCAGGATCATCGCGATCACAGCGGCCCGGGCGAGACGTCCGGACGTGATGCGGCGCAGCTCGGAGTAGGCCATCCGTAACGAGGTCATCTCAGCTCTCCGATCCGATCCACTCCAGCAGTGACTCGTCCACGTGTGCGGCAGCCGTGGGGCTGGCAGTGACAAGTACGCCGAACCCGAGGCTGGCGAGGGCGCCAGCGGTGCTCATCCAGGCAGCGGGCAGACCGCCGACGCGTTCGGGCAGCACCAGCACGAGGAAGCGGACTCCTTCGCGGCAGGCGGCCAGGCCGGCCAGCACCCGCGTACGGATCGCGGCCGGGATCTCGTCGATCCGGTCATCCGCCAGGTCCGCGATGCCTTGGCCCTCGAGCCACCGGTGGACCGAGCCGCGGCTCGCCCGCAGGCCGGCCATGGACATCTCCTCGCCCACGATCGTCGCGAGCGGAACCGCGTCGTCCGGCTCCGAGACACCCGGTACGTCGACAAGCGCGACCATGCGCTGAAGAGCCTTCGCGTCGTTCTCCTGGTCGTCGAGCAGGACCGTCCCGGCATCGGCTCTCAGCCGACCGCCGAGCACCAGCGCGAGGGCGGTGTGCCCGTGGCCTGGCTCGCCGACCACCACCACCACTTCGCCCGTGCGCACGCTGAGCGTGGTCGGCTCGAGCAGTGGGCGCCCGTGACCGAGCACCCCCACGTTCGCCGCACGCAGCACGTGGACATCAGTTTCCAGGTCGAGCTCGACCGCAGCCTTTGTCATCAGGTCCTCCTGCTCCACTCCCCGCCGGACATGATCCCCGCACGAAGCGGTGGTGTGTGGGACTTTCGTAGAGTTGCGGGCATGAAGAACCTGCCCCTCGTGATCGGCACACTCATGCTCGTGATGGGCGGGGTGTTCACGGCCCAGGGCCTTGGCTATCTCGAGGGCAGCGCGATGACCGACGTGGAGTTCTGGGCGATCGTCGGTCCGCTGATCGCCGGCTTCGGTCTCTCGCTGATGATCGTGGCTCTGCAGAAGAAGCGTTAGGCCGCGGTCGTACCGAAGGTGAACGTCGCCAGGGTGTCCACCATCCCGTCGTCGTACCACCACAGCTCGGCGCTGCGTGCGTGCGCCTCGATGGGCTCCTCGAGCGTGAACCCCTCCGGCACAGAGAGGTGCGGGATGACGTCGCCGAACTGGCCTTCGTACGGCGGGTACTCGTGGAAGTGCTTGGCGAGCGCGTGGGTCAACGAGCGGAAGGACGCCACCGGGTCGGGTGAGAGGTACGTCGTACCGCTCGGGAAGACGGCAACCTCCGCCAGCCGGAACGACCAGGGCAGGCAGTCGGCGAAGAACTGATCGAGCTCGCCGAGCAGCCCGTCCGTCAGGTCCTCCTTCACCGCGAACGGCGACAGCAGCGTCACATGGGCGCGGTGCACGACGCCCTCGGCCTCAGGGACCGGCACGACCAGCACCGAATGCGACATGCCTGAATCAAACCGTCAGGAGAGGTCGGCGAGCAATGCCTCCACGCGCTTCCTGATCTCGTCGCGGATCGGACGGACGGCCTCGAGGCCCTGTCCGGCCGGGTCGTCGAGCTTCCAGTCCTCATAGCGCTTGCCGGGGAAGAAGGGGCAGGCGTCCCCACAACCCATCGTGATGACGACGTCGGACTCCTGGACCGCCTCGGTCGTCAGCACCTTCGGGGAGGCGCCGGTGATGTCGATCCCCTCCTCGGCCATCGCCTCCACCGCGACCGGGTTGATCTGGTCGGCCGGCATGGACCCTGCGGAAAGAACCGTGACTCGGTCACCGCCGAGTGCCGCCAGATAGCCGGCGGCCATCTGCGAGCGGCCCGCGTTATGAACGCAGACGAACAGGACTGTCTTCACGAGACCTCCGGGGGACGAAAATGACGAGAGCTAGGAGCCCACCAATCACCTGCATCAGCAGGAACATCGGCACCGACGCCGGCTCGATGCCGGCGAACGTGTCGGACAGCGTCCGCGCGAGCGTCACAGCAGGGTTGGCGAAGGACGTGGACGAGGTGAACCAGTACGCCGCCGAGATGTAGCCGCCCACGGCGAAGGCGACGTGCTCCGGGCGGGTCCTGAGGACGACCATCACGAGGCCGAGCGTGGCGACGACCTCGCCGAGCCACTGCCCGCTGGAGGACCGATCTGTGGTCGACCAGCTGACCGCATCCAGCTCGAACATCAGGTTGGCCACGATCGCCCCGACCGCTCCGCCGAGCACCTGGGCACCGATGAGGAGATGAGCCCTCTCCACCTCGCCGCGGAAGGCCTGGACGAGGGTCACGACCGGGTTGAACGCGCCACCCAGCGACAGGATCAGCGCGACGAGCACGGCGCCGGTCGCGAGGCTGTTGGTCAGCAACTGCAGTGCGATGTCGTCGGTCAGCCGCGTCGCCATGATCCCGGTGCCGATGACGGTGGCGACCAGGAACGCCGTACCGACGAACTCGGCGACGAGACGATCCTTCACGCCATTACTCCGCTGAGCAGGGTCGAGAGACCGTCGAGCGCTTCCGACCGGACGCGGTAGAAGACCCAGACGCCGCGCTTCTCGCGGTCGAGCAGACCGGCCTCGTGCAGCACCTTGAGGTGGTGGCTGATCGTCGGCTGCGACAGGTCGAATGCGTCGTTCAGGTCGCAGACGCACGCTTCGTGACCGGCGCACGACGCGACCAGAGACAGCAGCCGCAGCCGCACCGGGTCGGCGATCGCTTTGAGCAGCGGAGCGATCTGCTCAGCCTGCTGCAGCGACAGCGGCTCCTGCACCAAAGGGGAGCAGCAGGCCACGGTCTGGACGGGAGTCAGCTCGATCAAGGACTTAGACACACATCAATATTGACAGACATCGATGTCCCATGCAAAGTAGAGATAGATGAACATCGATATAAGGAGAAATGAATGTCCCGCGTCCAGCTAGCGCTCAACGTCGACGACCTCGAGCAGTCCGTCGCCTTCTACAGCAAGCTCTTCGGCGTCGAACCGGCCAAGCGCAAGCCCGGCTACGCGAACTTCGCGGTCGTCGAGCCGCCGCTCAAGCTGGTGCTGATCGAGAACCCCGGTCAGGGCGGCTCGGTCAACCACCTCGGTGTCGAGGTCGCCGATGTCGACACCGTGGACGCGACCCAGGCACGCCTGGCTTTGGAGGGCCTGGCCTCCGTCGAGGAGCGCGACCAGACCTGTTGCTACGCCAAGCAGACCAAGTTCTGGGTCGAGGGCACGCCCAACGGCGAGCGCTGGGAGATCTACACCGTGCTCGAGGACAGCGACACCTTCTCCGGCCCTGCTCAGGTCGAGTCCGGCTGCTGCGGCAGCCAGGTCGACCTGGAGCTCACTCCGCCCGCATCCGCCTGCTGCGCCTGAGAGGAGGTGGCGACATGTGCGACTGCTGCGACGACCCCACGTGTGACGTCGACTGCTGCTGAGGGTTCCCACGGCAAACCGGGGGTTCCCACATGAAGCTTCGTGTGGGAACCCCCGGTTTCACACGGGACCGTGGGAAACCGGACCGTCAGAGGCGCGCGGCCAGCTCCGTGCCCTGCTTGATCGCCCGCTTCGCGTCGAGCTCGGCGGCCAGGTCGGCCCCGCCGATGAGGTGTACGCCGGTCCGGTCACCGAGCTCGTCGTACAGCGAACGCACTGACTCCTGGCCCGCGCAGACCACGACGTGGTCGACCTCAAGCACGCGCGGGACTCCGTCGACGGTGATGTGCAGCCCCTCGTCCGAGACGCGGTCGTAGCTGACCCCGCGGATCTGCTCGACGCCCATCTGCTTCACGACGGCCCGGTGGACCCAGCCGCTGGTCTTGCCCAGGTCCTTGCCGAGGCCGGACGTCTTGCGCTGCAGCAGGAACACCTCGCGGGCCGGCGTACGCGGCACCGGAGTGCCCAGGCCGCCCGGAGTAGACGGAGAGCCCACGCCCCAGTGCGCCTTCCACTCCTCGAGGGACTCGTCGGTGTGAGTCAGGAACTCGGTCACGTCGAAGCCGATCCCGCCGGCACCCATCACAGCAACCCGCGACCCGACGGACACCACGCCGTTGATCACGTCCGGGTACGACACGACCTTCTCGTGCGAGATGCCAGGAATGGCAGGCACGCGCGGCTCCACGCCGGTCGCGACAACGACCTCGTCGAAGCCCTCGAGGATCTCGGGCGTCGCGTACGTCGACAGCTTCACGTTGACGCCGAGGACCTCCATCCGACGCGTGTAGTAGCGCAGCGTCTCGCGGAACTCCTCCTTGCCCGGGATCTGCATGGCCAGCCGGAACTGACCGCCGACCTCTGAGGACGCCTCGAACAGCGTCACGGCGTGCCCGCGCTCGGCGGCGGAGACTGCGGTGGCGAGGCCGGCCGGGCCGGCGCCGACGACGGCGACGCGCTTGGAGAGGCGGGTCGGAGCGAGGACCAGGGTGGTCTCGTGGCACGCCCGCGGGTTGACCATGCAGGAGGCACGCTTGTTCTTGAAGGTGTGGTCGAGGCAGGCCTGGTTGCAGGCGATGCAGGTGTTGATCTCGTCGGCGCGGTCGTCGCGAGCCTTGTTCACGAACTCGGGGTCGGCCAGGAACGGGCGAGCCATCGACACCAGGTCGATGCCCTGCTCCAAGAGAGCCTCCGCGACCTCAGGCGTGTTGATCCGGTTCGACGCGCACACCGGGATCGAGACGACGTCCTTGAGGCGCAAGGTCTCCTCGGCCCAGGCGGCGCGCGGAACCGAGGTCACGATCGTCGGGACGCGGGCCTCGTGCCAGCCGATGCCCGTGTTGATGATGGACGCACCGGCGGTTTCGATCCCGTGGGCCAGCGCGACGATCTCCTCCCAGGTCTGGCCGTTCGGGACGAGGTCGACGAGCGACATCCGGTACTGAATCAGGAAGCCTTCACCCAGCGCTTCCCGCGTCTGCCGCACGATCTCGATCGGGAAGCGCATCCGCTTCTCCGCCGAGCCGCCCCACGCGTCGGTGCGGTCGTTGGTGTGACCGGACAGGAACTGGTTGATGAGGTAGCCCTCGGAGCCCATGATCTCGACGCCGTCGTACCCGGCCTTCTTCGCCAACAGCGCAGAGTCGACGAAGTCACGGACGGTCTGCTCGACCGCCTTCGTCGAAAGTCGCGAGGGCTTGAACGGCGTGATCGGCGACTTGCGGTCCGACGCGGACACGCTGAACGGCGTGTAGCCGTATCGGCCCGCGTGCAGCACCTGCAGGATGATCCGGCCGTTCTCGGCGTGCACGGCCTCGGTGATCCGTTGGTGCCGCACGGCATTGAGACGAGTCGTCATCTGGGACCCGAACGGCAGCAGCCAGCCGCGCACGTTCGGCGAGTAGCCACCGGTCACGAGGAGTCCGGCGCCGCCGGCGGCCCGCTCGGCGAAGTACGCCGCGAGCTCGTCGATGTGCCAAGGCCGGTCCTCGAGTCCGGTGTGCATCGAACCCATCACCGCCCGCGACTGCAGGGTCACGCCGTCGATCGTCACCGGCGAGGTGAGGAGGGGGAAGCTCATGAGCCGTGCCTTTCCAGGTATTCGGTCAGCCAGTTGATCCAGAACTGCTCCATCAGCAGACCGCCGCGGAGCACCAGGTACATGTCGAGGTCGTGGCCGCTCAGGACATCAGGGTCCGGGAAGTCCCGAGTCGCCATGAACTCGTAGAGAGCGAGCCGCTTCGTGTGCTCGTCGAGCCGCTCGCGGGCGGTCTCGAGCAGAGCCGCGCGGTCGCCGTACGACGCAGCGCGGAACTTCACCATCAGGTCTGAGCGCAGCGGCTCAGAGGCGGTCGGCTCGGCGATCCACCTCCGAAGCTCGGCACGCCCCGCGTCGGTGACGTCGTACTCCTTGGTCGAGGGGCGGTCGGCCTGCGGGACCACCTGGGAGGTGACCCAGCCGTCCTGTTCCATGCGGCCCAGCACGCGGTAGATCTGCTGGTGGGTCGCCGTCCAGAAGAAGCCGAGCGACTTGTCGAAGCGGCGGGTCAGGTCGGCGCCGGACGCAGCTCGCTCGCTGAGCGAGACGAGGAGGACGTGTTCCAGGGCCATGCGACCAGTCTGCACCTCGTTGCATACCCTATGCAACCAGTTGCAGAGTGAGCCAGGTCACCGGAATATACCCCTAGGGGGTACCGTTACCCGGACATGGACCACTCACACCACGACCCAGGCTGGCGTACGGCGACATCGGCGACCCTGCACTGCCTCACTGGCTGTGCCATCGGCGAGGTCCTCGGCATGGTGCTGGCCACCTGGTGGGGCTGGGCGGACCTGCCGAGCATCGCGCTGGCCGTCGTTCTAGCGTTCTTCTTCGGCTATCTGCTGACCATCTGGTCGGTGCGCGACGCGGGCCTGGGCCTGCGCGGCATGGTCAAGGTGGCGCTGGCCGCCGACAGCGTGTCGATCGCAGTCATGGAGGTCGTCGACAACGGCGTACTGCTCGCCGTACCTGATGCGATGGAGGCGGGCGTCGCCGACGGTCTGTTCTGGGGCGCCCTCGCCTTCGCACTGGCGGTCGCCTTCGTCGTCACCCTGCCCGTCAACAAGTGGATGATCGGGCGCGGGCTAGGCCACGCCGCCGTTCACTCAATGCACTAGAGGCCGACCGCGGCGGCGCTGGCCCGCCACATCTCCTCCTGGTAGGCGCGATCGCGCCGAGCCGGCACGGTGGGCAGGAACCGCAACCCCGGGGTCGAGGTGAAGAACTGCCCCGAGACCCCCTCGAGCGCCGGGTCCACGACCAGGCGGATGCCCATCCGGGCACCGATCTCGGGTGTGCGGACCAGGCCGGTGCGGGCCAGCAGGTCCCCACCCCTCAGGACGAGCTTGTTCTCGACGAGGTTGGTGGCGTTGAGGCCGGGGCAGAACGCGTTCACCGTGACCCCGCTCCCCTCGATCCGACGGGCGAGCTCCTGCGCGAACAGGATGTTGAGCAGCTTGCTCTGGCCGTAGCGCAGCTCCGCCCCCACGAGTCCGAACTCGCCGGGGTCCGTGAGCCTCGCCAGGTCGGGGCGAGGCGCGACCCGGTGCGCCTCCGAAGCGGTCATCACGATGCGCGAAGGCGCCGCCGACTCGAGCAGGTCCAGGACGAGGTTGGTCAGCAGGAACGGCCCGAGGTGATTTGTCGACATCATCGCGTCCAGCCCGTCGGGGGTGAGGTTGCTCGACAGCTGGTGGATCCCGGCGTTGTTCACGAGCACGTCGATCGCGTCAAGCCGCTCGTGCAGCTCGTCCGCGGCTCTTCGTACGTCGGCAGGGCGGCTGATGTCGGCCACGACGACGTCCGGCCGGAAAGCCGCACCCGGCTCGAGCATCAGCTCGTCGACCGTGGCCGCAGCCTTGGCCGGGTTGCGAGCGATGAGCGTGAGGGCCGCGCCTCTGCGGATCAGGTCGCGGGCGATCTCCTTCCCGATCCCGTTGGTCGCGCCGGTGATCACGATGCGGTGACCGCTGATGTCGCGCTGCCCTGGACTCATCGCTACTCCTTGGTACATGAGACGGCTCTGGACAACCGTGACAGTACTAGTGTCACAATCATCCGCATGACGTACGCACTCGGTCAGGGCACCGGACCACTCAAGGGCATCAAGGTCGTCGAGATTGCAGGCATCGGGCCTGGTCCGCACGCCGCGACCATCCTCGCCGATCTGGGCGCGGACGTGATCCGTGTGGAGCGACCGGGTGGCGGCGGGCTGAGCGCCGGCCCCCGTACGTCTGACTTCCTCACCCGCGGGCGCCCGAGCGTGGCGCTGGACCTGAAGAACCCCGACGCGGTCGCCGCCGTGCTCGACCTCGTCGCGGACGCCGACATCATCCTCGAGGGCATGCGTCCCGGCGTCACCGAGCGGATGGGCCTCGGACCCGAGGAGTGCCTCGCCCGTAACCCGCGCATCGTCTACGGCCGGATGACCGGCTGGGGCCAGGACGGACCGTGGTCACAGATGGCCGGCCACGACATGAACTACATCGCGATCACCGGCGCCCTGCACGCCTCCGGCCAGGACGCAGCCAAGCCGCACTTCGCGCAGAACCTCGTCGGCGACTTCGGCGGCGGCTCGACGTACCTCGTCATCGGTGTCCTAGCGGCGCTGGTCGAGGCGCGCGTGAGCGGAAAGGGGCAGGTCGTCGACGCCGCGATCGTCGACGGCACCGCGCACCTGAACATGATGTGGGCCGCGATGATGGCCGGCGGTATTGCGACCGAGAACCGTGGCACCAACCTGCTCGACGGCGGGGTGCCGAACTACCGCGTCTACGAGACCTCCGACGGCAAGCACATGTCGATCGGCTCCCTCGAGCCGCAGTTCTACGCCGAGCTGCTCCGGATCACCGAGGTCGACCCCGCGCTTTCCTCCAACCCGGTCGCCGTAGGCGAGGCGCTGGAGGAGGTCTTCAAGACCAAGACCCAGGCCGAGTGGAGCGCGCTCTTCGACGGTACCGACGGTTGCGTGGCGCCGATCCTGCCGTTCTCCGAGGCTGTGGAGCACCCGCACCTCAAGGCCCGCGGCGTCTTCGTCGAGCACGGGGGTCAGATGCAGCCTGCCCCGGCACCCCGCTTTTCACGCACCGACGCGACGCTCAGCTCGGGCCCGAGCACCCCGGGCAGCAACACCCGCGAGGCGCTCGAGGCCTGGGGCATCGAAAATGTCGACAAGTTGATTGAGTCCGGCGCCGCCGAGCAGG
>DATILB010000463.1:0-8108 GCA_035477015.1 Nocardioidaceae bacterium
CAACCACGTGCTGCGCCGCTGGCTCCGCCGGCAGACCAAGCGCCCCGAGGAGGAGTTCGACGCGGCGATGGCCGAGGTCGGTGCCTTGTTCGCCGAGCGTCGCTCGGAGCAGCAGACGTCGGTCGTGGTGCTCCGGACCGACCAGGACGTCGACACCGTGCTGCCGTTCCTGCGGTCGGCACTCCGTGAAGCCGAGGGTCGGGACACGTAAACCCGCCGAGCGTCCGTTCCGTATTACCTGTCGCGGGGGTCCAACCGGCGGGTGAGGAGTTCGAGATGAAGACAGGTCTAGTTGCGGCTGCAGTCACGATGGGTGTCGCCGCGAGCCTGGTGCCGGCGGGGGCGCAGGCCGAGCTGTACGACGGTGGCAGGTTTACCGACTCATTCGTCGAGACCGTGTCCGAATGCGGCTTCAAGAAGCTCGTGCACGTCGTCGACATCTCTGTCGTCTACAAGCTGCGGACGATCGTGGACGACGGCCAGACGGAGTACCTGTTCCAGGCCATCCAGCACAGCGTCGAAACGTACACCAACCCCAAGAACGGCCGGTGGTTCACGTTGGCTGTGGACGCCAACCACCGCGAGACAGATGGTCACCACGTCGAGGGCACGATCTGGGAGTTCACCGCCAAGGGCTCGGGTGCGTCGTTCACGGTGACCGACGAGAGCGGTGCGGTCATCTTCCGCGACACGGGTACCTACGAGACCACCTTCTTGTTCGAGACGTTCGGAGACGACTCGCCGGGCGGTGAGGTCCTGTCCGAGGAGCTGATCGACCTCGACGGTCGGTTCTCCGACTGGGACTGGTGCGACGACGTGTTCGAGCCGCTGCTGGGCTGAGTGGTCAGTAGTAGCGGATCTTTGGCTCGACGATCATGCCGACCTGCTCCGCCGTCACGGTGCGATTCACGCCGCGACCCTTGAGGACGATCTTGCGGTAGGCCACGTTGTTGGTCGTGTCGGACTCGACGAGCCGATGCTTCGGGTTCGCGATGACCGCGATGTAGTACGTGCCGTTGGGCAGTTCGCTGATGTCGAAGGCCTGACCTGCCCGCGTCTGCGAGTAGGTGTCTCCCCAGCCCGCCGCGAGCACCTCGCGGATCGACAGGGAGGTCAGGTCACCGCACGCTGTGGCCAGGTCGGTGTTCTCCGGGGTCCAGTCCGCTGCCGGGTTCGACAGGTCGACCGCGTCGGTGTTCGCGAGGCAGAAGGCCTCCTTCTTCGACCGCACGAGCTGGACCTTGTTCGCATCGACGAGGGTGTACTTCGCGAAGTCGCGGAAGTGCCAGTGCTGGTGGCTCGGCTTCGCGTCCCAGTGCATCTCGCCGACGAGCTGGTAGCCGGTCTGGTTGCCGGCGCCGTCGAAGAAGTACTGGTACGCGTCCATCTCGTCCTCATCCGCGCGACGGAAGCCGTCGACGACGAGCGGGCTGTTGCCGTCGTTCCACACCGTCGCCGCGAAGCGCAACGAGCGACCCTTCCGGGCGATGGCAATGCCCCACGCGGGGACCGACCGAAGGTCCGGCAGGTAGTCACCGATCACGCCTGCCCGGGCGGAGGTCGGCGCCGAGTTCGGGGACGCAACGGTGCGAGCGGCCCGATGGTGCCCCACGACGCCGCCATCGTCGTACCCCTGCACGTCGAGCGTGAACGTCCGGGTGCGGTCCTCGGCGGACAGCCCCAGCGCGTCGGCGTACGGCTGCGTGATCCGGGCCGTCACCTGGTAGCGGCCGGCATCGACATGCATCATCCCGATGCCCGTGAGCCTCGATGCCCAGCCGGCCTGCACGCCTTGGAGGCCGCCGATCGCGTAGAGGTTGTAGAAGCAGGATCGCGGGTACGGCGACGTGGCGTTCGCCGCTGGGTCGCGCCGTTCGGCCCAGCCACCGAGGCAAGCCTTGCGCTTCACCCGTCGGACCGTGTCGCTGCCCTCTCGCCGGATCTCGAAGGAGAGGAAGCTGCCGAGCGCGCCGATGGTGCTCTTCGGGTCGGTGGGCAGGACGACGTCGCCGCCGGCCGACTTCCAGATCGCCTGCACCGGGTCGTCGTACGAGGGGCGCGAGGTGTGCACCTCGAACGACTCGTTGCCGGCGATCACCCGAAGACCGAGGTCGTCCGCCCAGATCCGGCCGCGGTACTGGTACGTCGTGACGTTCTTCGGCGCCCAGAGGCTGATCGGGGAGGTGGGCTCGGCGCTCCGGGCCGGGTCACCTGCTCCGCCGACGAGGGTGGTGGCGACAAGTGCAGCGATGGCCGCGCCGGTCGTGGCGAGACTCCGACGTGATGGCATGCAGGGTCCTCTCAGGCTTCTTCGTTGAAGGCAGTCTGTCTGGTACGACGCTCGGTGAGGGGCTTTGGTTGCGAGGCAGTTTCTGCCGGGGCGGAAGGGCACCCGTGCTGCCTGGCGACGGCGTGTCGCGCTTGACAATTGTTCGTTTCAGTCACACGAGTGCACATCCGTAACTAAACTCCCACGAGTGAATGCCCGCCCTCGGTCGCTCGGCGCCGCGCTCCTCGCCCTCGTGGTGGGAGTCTTCGGCGTCGTCGGCATCTCCCCAGCGGGCGCGACCTCCACCACGCTCTGCACCGGCTACTCGGCCTGCGGGCAGCAGGGCATGACCGCCTCCGGCTACGCCGCGAACAACGGCACCATGTGGTGGCAGATGTACGCCGGGCACAACTGCACCAACTACGCGGCGTACCGGATGGTGAAGAGCGGCCTGCCCAACACGCGTCCCTGGTCGGGCGAGGGGAACGCGACCAACTGGGGCACCGCGATGGCCGACATCACCGACGGCACCCCGCGCGTCGGTGCCATCGCCTGGTGGAAGGCCGGCGTCTACCCGGCCGGTTCCTCAGGACACGTCGCGTACGTCGAGCGCGTCATCTCCGCCGACGAGATCATCGTGTCGCAGGACAGCTGGGGCGGAGACTTCTCGTGGGCTCGGATCACGCGCGAGACCAGAGGCTGGCCGAGCGGCTTCATCCACTTCAACGACGTCCCGATGCTCAACCTCGCGAAGCCCGCCATCACGGGCATGGCGAAGGTCGGTGACACCTTGACCGCGTCCTCAGGCACCTGGAACCCGAGCGACGCGACGATCAAGTACCAGTGGCGCGCGAACGCTGTGAAGATCGAGGGGGCGACGGCGCCGACGTACGCGCTGACTCCAGCCAACCTCAACCAGGTCATGTCGGTCCGGGTCACCGCGTCGAAGACGGGCTATCCCACGTCGTCGATCATCACCACCCCGACGGCGGCTGTGCTGCCGGGCGTCCTCAGCAACCCGACTCCTCCGACGATCGTTGGCGAGCCCCGCGTCGACGAGACGCTGACCGCGCAGGCCGGGCAATGGACACCCAAGCCGGACGGCTACACGTACCAGTGGTCCGCGGACGGCGTACCGATCGCCGGGGCGACGGCCCCGACGCTGACGATCGACCAGGCCGAGGTGGACAAGAAGCTCACGGTGGCCGTCACAGCGGCACGGTCGGGCTACACCAACGTCTCGGTCGACTCCACGCCCACGGCGCCTGTCCTCGCGGGAGTCCTCACCGTCACGCGACAGCCCTCGCTGGTCGGCGAAGCGCGGCTGGGCGAGACCCTCTCGCTTCGGGTGCCGCAGGTGTCGCCCGCCGCGGACCGGCAGGTGACCTGGCTCAGGTCCGGCACCCCGATCCCCGGCGCTGACGGCACGTCGTACGTCGTGACCGCGGCCGATCTCGGCGAACGGATCGCAGCCCGCGTCGTCCTGAGCCGGCCCGGTTACACGACCGAGGTCACGCGGACGGCGTCGACCCCTCAGGTCAGGTCCGAGCCGAGGATCGCGCTGCTCGTCTCGGACAACCGCGGCCACTTGGCCATCGACGCCAAGGTGACCGCACGCGGAGTCGCCACCGTGTCGGGAGTCCTCCAGGTCAAGCTAGGGGCCCGGGTCCTCAAGCAGGTCCGGGTCCGCGACGGTCTCGCGTCGTTCACGATCCGCGGGCTCGCTCCGGGGACCAGGACCTACTCCGTGGTGTTCCTGCGCACGGCGGAGCTCGAGCGCAGGGTGGTGGAGCGGCGGTTGACCGTCCGCTGAGCCCGCTCCCTTTGGAGATTCGTCCAACAATTCGCGACGATCTTGGCGAGTCCGAGCCAAGAGCCGGGTTCTTCCCCTGTGCAACCGTCTGATCCAGGCGCAAAACCTGCGCGACACGACCTGGAGGAGACGTCATGGCGACAGCCGTCGAATGGAAGGACAAGAAGCGGTACCTGTGGGTACTCGGCATGGTGGTACCCGTCCTGCCGCTGGTCGGGATCGCCCTGCAGAGCAGCACGGGTCTGGGCTTCTGGCTCTGGCTGACCCCCTTGGTGTTCCTCGGGGTCATCCCGCTGCTCGACCTCGTCGCCGGCTACGACGACACCAACCCCCCGGAGGAGGTCATCGAGGCGCTGGAGAACGACAGGTACTACCGCTGGGTGACCTACCTCTACCTGCCGGTCCAGTACGTCGGCTTCGTGTTCGCGGTCTGGTACATCGCCACCGCTGATCTCGGAGTGGCCGACAAGATCGGTCTGGCACTCTCGGTCGGAACCGTTGCCGGCGTTGCCATCAACACCGCTCACGAGCTTGGCCACAAGAAGGAGAGCCACGAGCGCTGGTTCTCCAAGATCGCGCTGGCGCAGAGCTTCTACGGCCACTTCTACATCGAGCACAACCGCGGCCACCACGTGCACGTGTCGACTCCGGTCGACCCGGCCTCGAGCCGTCTCGGTGAGAGCCTCTACCGCTTCTGGCCGCGCACCGTGTTGGGCTCGCTCAAGAGCGCCTGGGGCATCGAGTCGAAGCGCTACACCCGTCGTGGCAAGCACCCGTTCCGGATCTCGAACGACGTACTCAACGCGTGGCTGATGTCGGTTGTGCTGTGGGGCGGCCTCGTTGTCTGGCTGGGCGTCGGGATCCTCCCGTACCTCGTGATCCAGGGCATCATGGGCTTCTCCCTGCTCGAGGTCGTCAACTACATGGAGCACTACGGGATGCTGCGCCAGAAGGTCGGCGCCGAAGGCCGTGAGCGCTACGAGCGCGTGCAGCCCTCGCACTCGTGGAACTCCAACAACATCGCCACGAACGTGCTGCTCTACCACCTGCAGCGACACAGCGACCACCACGCCAACCCGACCCGTCGCTACCAGGCTCTTCGCGACTTCCGCGAGGCACCGGTCCTGCCCACCGGGTACACCGGCATGATCGTCGTCGCGCTGTTCCCGCCGCTGTTCCGCAAGCTCATGGACAAGCGCGTGGTGGCTCACTACGACGGCGACATCAGGCTCGCCAACGTGCAGCCCGGCAAGTTCGACAAGCTCGTGAAGAGGTTCCCGCTCCCCGAGGCGCCGCTCGTCGGCGAGCTCGCGGAGGACGCAACGGCGAACGCCTTCACAGACGATGTCGCGGCTGCCCGCTGCCCGGGTTGCGACTACGTCTACGAGGTCGCGGTCGGCAACGAGCTCGAGGGCTTCGCAGCCGGTACGGCGTGGAGCGAGATCCCGAACGACTGGTGCTGCCCCGACTGCGGCGTACGCGAGAAGGTCGACTTCATCCCGCTCAAGAGCGTGGCCGCCTGACCCCGTCCTCGTCGAGGAACAGCTCGAAGTACTGCAGGGCCAGCTCAAGCCGCGCGGGGGACTCGTTGACCGGGTAGCCCAGCAGACCCTCGGCCTGGCTGACGCGGTAGCGGACGGTGTTCTTGTGTACCGAGAGCACCTGGGCTGCCTGGTCGACGCTTCCCGCTGAGAGGAGAGCGCTCACCGTCTGTCGCAGGCGGCGGGCGCTCTCGCTCTGTTCGGCGAGGTCGTTCAGGGTCCGGGCCGCGAACCGGCCGGCAGCCTCCGGCGATGAGGCGAGCAGTGACAGCACCTCGATGTCGGGGAAGAGCACCAGGCCCGCATCTCCTGCCGAGAGCAGCGCGACCTTCTGGGCCTCCCGCGCCTCGCGGTGGCTCAGCCCGAACCCGTCGATGCCCTCGGTCGGCGTACCGACGCAGGCGAGCACCTTCTGCTCGCCCAACCACGCCTCGTGCTTCCGCACCGCGTCGAGGTCGGGGGAGGTGCGGGTGCCGAGCCAGCACCACAGCTCGCGACCTCCCGGTCCGACCAGCAACGGGTTGCGCACGTCGAGCTCCCTCGCCAGCTGCTGCGCGGCGGCGGTCAGGTTGGCGATCGCGTCGTGGTCCTCGGTGAGGAGGATGAGCGCGGTGTTGAAGCCGGACAGCGGATAGCCGCCCAGACGGGTCGAGACCTCGCGGCTGTCGCCCATGCCGTCCGCGATCACGCTGCGTACGAGTTCGAGCCGCTGCGCTGCCTCGCCCTGGACGATCCGGTCGCGCTCTGCCTGGTAGACGTCGACCGACGCTTCGATCGACTCGTCGATCCAGGCACTGGCCCGGCTCCAGAAGAAGACCAGCATCTCGGCCTGGGCGGATCCCTCCGGCAGCTTCTCCGAGACTTCGCGCACGTAGTTCCAGGTCGCTTGCTGGGCGATGCGGTAGATGCGGAACAGCACGGTGAGGTGCAGGCCGCGCTGCGCCAGCTCCCGAGCCATGTCGACTGCCGGCTGGACCAGGTGCACCTCGTGCTGCGGCTGGGTGAAGTTGGCGAGGAAGGAGACCCAGTGCGCCCGGACCGCCGCCTGGACGCTGCGGGCCAGGACGAGGTCATCGACGAGCTCGGGGCTCTCGTCAAGGATCGGCGTCGAGATCCGGTCGGTCCATTCGTCGATCTTGTGCGGCTGCGACTCGTCGGCCACGAAGCCTGCCAGCCACGCCTCCAGGCCACCCGGTCGCTCGGTCACGCATCGATTATGGCGAACTGGCTAGGCGGGCTGGTTGCACGTGTCATCAGGAGTTGACTAGATCGGGTTCTACTGGCTCGCCCGTGGAGGCGCGAGCATCGATATGTGGGAACGAGCTCGCGTTTCGCCTTGATGGCGTTCGCCGTCTGCGGCCTGGCTGCGGCCTGGCTGATACTGGTCGTGCGCTGATCCGCTACGGCAGGCGCAGCACGTACACGTACGCCACTACGGAGGTCCCGCCCTCGAGCCTGACGGCGGTCAGCACTCGGTCGTAGCCCTCGCCCTCGAACTCGTCGAGGCGGTCCCAGTGCTGGCTCAGGCCGTCGGTGGTGAACAGGAAGCCCTCGACCTCAGGGCCGTGGTCGTCGAGCACGATCGCGGGGTAGCCGATCGCTGCGCCCCACCCTTCGGGGAACAGCTGGCCGCGGACGGTCGCGGGTTCCCATTCGCCCTGGATGTCAGCCAGCTCGTGGGCGTTGGGCTGGCCGGGGGCGAGGGTGCCGTAGACGAACAGGCGTTGGGTCATGGCGCCATTGTCGGTGATTTCACTGGACCCCTTGACGACTCCTGCTCAGATGGTTAGTGTTCAAATGGTTAGAGATCAAATGATCTAACTACTGACTATCAAGATACGAGAGAGGCGGGGTCATGAACGAGATCGCAGTCGTAGGAGCCACCGGGAACATCGGCAGCCGCGTCGTTGCGGGTCTGATCGCCTCGGGCAAGCAGGTGCGGGCCATCGGACGCACGGCGGTCGACGCGCCTGGCGTCACGGCATTCGTCGCGGACCTGACCGACGCCGACCAGGCCGTCGCGGCACTCGAGGGTGTCACTGCCGTCTACGTCACTCCTCCCGAGGCCGGCGAGGACCCGCTCGGGCTGGAGCTCACGGTCTGCCTCAACGTGATCGACGCGGCGGTCAAGCACTCGCTCGAGCACGTGGTCCTGCACACGGCAGTGCGTGCGGACCGCGGCGACACCGGTGCCCAGATCCTCGACAACAAGTCGCTGGTCGAGAAGGCCCTCGCCGACTCCGGCCTCGGCTACACGATCCTCCGCCCGGCCTGGTTCCTGCAGAACCTGTGGGCCGCTCGCGAGTACCTCCAGAACGGAGTCGTGAGCCTGCCCTGGCCCGGCGACATGGTGTGGGCCGCGACCGACATCAACGACATCGTCGAGGCCGCGATCCGGTTCCTCGACCAGGGCCCCGCCAACCGGGGCTTCGACATCCACGTGCCTGGCGGGATCACCGGCCAGCAGCTCGCGGACGCGGCCAGC
>DATILB010000464.1:0-6835 GCA_035477015.1 Nocardioidaceae bacterium
TCCTCAGAGGTCCTCGTGAAGTATCCGAACCAGAAGTGGGGATGGGGATACGTCGACGGACCTCGCGATCCCTCGAGCGATGCACCGGTTCGGTACCGCGAGCAAGAGAGCGTGATGGCTCAGCAGGTGTGGCTGACAACCCGAGCCGTCGTCGCGCTCGACAACGAGGGCAGTCTGAACATCCTCGACTCTGGGTTCCGGGACGACGGGGCAGGTCATCACTGGCGGGTGCTCACCGGCACCGCCTCGGCTCTGGACCTACCAACGATCCTCAAGGTTGGCGGGGTCGTGAGTGAACGCAATCGTTTCCTTCTCATCGACGCGATCGACGAATCGGGGCATCGAGCCTGGGTGCGCTGCGACGTTCGCAGTTTCGAGTGTGAGGTCGCCGCAGAACTCGGTTCAGACGCCCTCACGCCGCACTAACCATGCGAGCTGGGGACCGCTCGAGCCTAGACGTCGGCGCGCTGATGAGAGTGCAAGGGGGCCATAACTCCACACATGCGAAGTTAGGGCCCCCATCTTGAGAAAATCAGGGCCCAAACTCCGCATGTGGGCGATTTGAGCCCGCGCGACCATCGGCATCATCGTGCGGAGGTGCCGTCGTCAGTCTGTGGGCAACAGCCACTCCGCCGGCGCGAACTCGCGGCCGTAGTCGGCGCACGCCTCGTTCTCGCAGCGGCCCTGCGTCTCGAACGAGACGCCGGCGTTGCCCGACGTGGTGAGCATCGCGACGTGCTCCGCAGTGAGGTGCCCGCCGTGCCGGAGCGGCTGCTCGCAGGTCGGGCAGTGCGGGTCGATGAGCTCGAGAGGCTCGCTCATGGCCTCACGGTAGTCCCGAACTCACGCCTTGGACATCGGGGTGTGCGGGATCCCGTCCTCGACGTAGTCATCGCCGGAGCGTGCATAACCGAAGCGCTCGTACCATTTCTCGAGGTGGCTCTGGGCCTCGAGCGAAGACGGCCTCTCGCCAATGGCAGCGAGAGCCGCGACCATCAAGTCGTCCGCAAACCCTCGGCCTCGGTGGGTTGCCGCGACCACCACCCTGCCGATGCGAGCGTGGTCGCTGTCGTCGAGGATCCGGAGGTAGGCCACCGGTCGCCCGTCGTCGCTGACCCAGACGTGGCGGGTGCCGGGTTCGCGGTCGCGGCCGTCCAGGTCCTGGTAGGCGCAGTCCTGCTCCACGACGAAGACAGCCGAACGCAACGCCCACAGGTCGTAGGCGGTCCTCGGGTCGAGGTCGTCGAAACTCGCGACCGAAACGTCGGTCACCGCTCCCCGCCGGGCTTCCAGAGCACGTCGCCGTTCTCGAGGTTCGCGTGCCGGGCGAGGATGAAGAGCAGGTCGGAAAGGCGGTTGAGGTACTTGATCGACAGCAGGTTCATCGCGTCGCCGTGTACGGCGTGAGCGGCCCAGCCGGCCCGCTCCGCGCGCCGCGCGACGGTGCGGCAGACGTGCAGCAGTGCCGCACCAGGCGTGCCGCCCGGGAGGATGAAGGAGCGGAGCGCCTCGAGCGGCTCGTTGTACTCGTCGCACCAGCCTTCGAGGCGGTCGATGTAGGCCTGCTCGACGCGCAGCGGTGGGTACTCGGGGTTCTCGACCACCGGAGTGCACAAGTCGGCGCCCACGTCGAAGAGGTCGTTCTGGATCGTGGTCAGCACCTTCACCACGGCCTCGTCGAGCGATCCGGCCGCGATGGCGTAGCCGATCTGCGAGTTGAGCTCATCCACGTCGGCGTACGCCGCGAGCCGCGTGTCGGTCTTCGAGGTCACGCTGTTGTCGCCGAGGCGGGTCTCGCCGGCGTCGCCGGTGCGCGTGTAGATCCGGGTGAGGTTGACCATGAGGCCAATCTAGTGACTTGGATAGGGTCGCCTTGATGGAGGCCTTCCGACTCACCACTGACGGACCGCGCAGCACCCCCCTGCACGGGGCGGTTCGGGTGGGCGGCGCCAAGAACAGCGCCCTCAAGCTGATGGCCGCTTCGCTGCTGGCTGCGGGACGGACCACGATCACCAACGTCCCCGACATCCTGGACGTCGACGTGATGGGACGGCTGCTACAGGAGCTCGGCTGCCAGGTCGCGCTCGACCATGACACGGGTCGGGTCGTGATCGACGTTCCGGAGGAGCTGGGTCACGAGGCGCCGTACGACCTGGTCCGGCGGCTCCGGGCGAGCATCGCGGTGCTGGGTCCACTCGTGGCGCGCTGCGGTCGGGCGAAGGTGAGCTTGCCCGGCGGGGACGCGATCGGCAGCCGCGGGCTGGACATGCACATCAGAGGACTGCAGGACCTGGGCGCCACCACCAGGATCGAGCACGGCTTCGTGGTCGCCGAGGTCGCCGACCGGCTGCGAGGCGCCACGCTCTGGCTCGACTTCCCGAGCGTCGGGGCGACCGAGAACCTCCTCATGGCCGCCGTGCTTGCCGAGGGCACCACCGTGATCGACAACGTCGCGCGCGAGCCGGAGATCGTCGACCTGTGCGACATGCTCTCGTCGATGGGGGCCAAGATCGAGGGGATCTCGACCTCCACGCTCGTGATCCACGGGGTGAGCCAGCTCAGCCCCGTCACCCACGAGACGGTCTCGGACCGCATCGTTGCCGGGACCTGGGCGTTCGCGGCCGCGATCGCAGGAGGCGACCTCCTGGTCGAGGGAGGTCGGGGGCACCACCTCGACATCGTGCTGGACAAGCTGGCAGCGGCAGGAGCGACCGTCGAGATCCAGGACACGGCGTTCCGCGTCGTGACGGACCGCCGCCTCGACTCGTTCGACGTCGTCACGCTCCCCTACCCCGGCTTCCCGACCGACCTCCAGCCGTTCGCGCTGGCCCTGGCGGCAGTGAGCGACGGCACGGCGATGATCACCGAGAACGTCTTCGAGTCGCGGTTCATGTTCGTCCAGGAGCTCGCCCGGCTCGGCGCGGACGTCCGGACCGACGGGCACCACGCCGTCGTACGCGGCAAGCCGGCACTCTCCGGCGCCCCGGTGATCGCGCATGACATCCGTGCAGGCGCGGCTCTCGTGCTCGCGGGTTTGGCTGGCCAGGGAACCACAACGGTCGCGGAGTCGCACCACATCGACCGCGGCTATCCCCGCTTCGTGGAGACCCTGCAGGACCTCGGAGTGCAGATCGAGCGGGTCACGCTGCCCGACCTGGAGCCGTGAACAACGGAAACGGCGTCTGATTCTTAGTCACACCAGTCACATTGGTCACATGCCGAGACGGTGTGGCGTCGTTCAGGCGGGGGCCTTGCATGCAACCCTCGATCCCACGTAATCCACGTTTGGGTGCAACCAAACGAGGGGTACGGGCGTCGTATAGGACAAGGGACCCGTCACGGGGGATGGGCCTCACGGGACGACGAGGGAGCGCCCAATGGAAGTCTCGAAACTCGGTTCGACACTCGTGCTGACCGGTCGGTTCGACGGCCGGTCCTCCGGCATGGTCCGGGAAGCCCTCTACCACCACATCGACGAGACCACCGACGACGTCGTCGTTGACGTCAGCGAGGTGGAGTCGATCGACTCGACCGCCCTGAAGCTCCTCGCTGCCGCCTCGCACTACCTGGAGCGAGGCGGGCGCCACCTGGTGCTCCGCGGCTGCACGCCCGCCCTACGCCGGGTGCTGGCGTTCACGCGGCTGCGTCGGCTGTTCCAGCTCGAGAAGGAGCCCGCTGCCGTCTGATCCAGGCGGGCCGCTGACAGAGTGTGAACTGTTCAACACCCCGTCGGCGTGTTGAACAGTTCACAAGAGGTTACCGACGGGTCGCATGGCGCTTAGGCTCGTCGGTTATGAGCAAGAACACCCCCCACCGGGACAAGCCCTGGGTGATGCGGACGTACGCCGGTCACAGCACCGCGACGTCGTCGAACGCGCTGTACCGCAAGAACCTCGCCAAGGGCCAGACCGGGCTCTCTGTCGCGTTCGACCTGCCGACCCAGACCGGCTACGACCCGGACTCCACGCTTTCCCGGGGAGAGGTCGGCAAAGTGGGTGTTCCGGTGCCGCACCTGGGAGAGATGCGGCGCCTCTTCGAGGACATCCCGCTCACCGAGATGAACACCTCGATGACCATCAACGCCACCGCGATGTGGCTGCTCGCGCTCTACCAGGTCGTCGCCGAGGAGCAGAACCCTGGAGCTGACGCCGAGACCGTGCACCACGCGCTGGCCGGTACGACGCAGAACGACATCATCAAGGAGTACCTCTCCCGCGGGACCTACGTCTTCCCGCCCGAGCACTCCCTGCGGCTGACCACGGACACGATCGCCTACACGGTCAACCACATCCCGAACTGGAACCCGATCAACATCTGCAGCTACCACCTGCAGGAGGCCGGCGCTACACCCGTGCAGGAGCTCGCCTACGCGCTCTGCACCGCGATCGCCGTACTCGACGCCGTCCGTGACTCAGGCCAGGTTGCGCCGGAGGAGATGGGCAAGGTCGTCGGGCGCATCTCGTTCTTCGTGAACGCCGGCGTGCGGTTCGTTGAGGAGACCTGCAAGATGCGGGCCTTCACGACGATGTGGGACCAGATCACCCGCGAGCGCTACGGCGTCGAGGACGAGAAGATGCGCCGCTTCCGGTACGGCGTCCAGGTCAACTCCCTGGGCCTGACGGAGGCGCAGCCCGAGAACAACGTGCAGCGCATCGTGCTCGAGATGCTCGGGGTCACGCTGTCGAAGAACGCCCGGGCCCGCGCCGTGCAGCTGCCCGCGTGGAACGAAGCGCTCGGGCTGCCCCGCCCGTGGGACCAGCAGTGGTCGCTCCGCCTCCAGCAGGTGCTGGCGTTCGAGTCCGACCTTCTCGAGTACGGCGACATCTTCGACGGGTCGCACGTGATCCAGGCGAAGGTCGACGAGCTGATCGCCGGTGCACGCGCGGAGATCGACCGCGTCCAAGCGATGGGGGGCGCGATCGCCGCCGTGGAGTCCGGCTACATGAAGCAGTCGCTGGTCTCGAGCCATGCCGCCCGCCGTGCCCGCATCGAGGGCGGTGAGGAGATCGTCGTCGGCGTGAACAAGTTCGAGACGACCGAGGAGTCCCCGCTGACGGCCGACCTCGACGGCGCCATCCAGACCGCCGACCCCGAGGCCGAGGCTGCGGCCCTGGAATCGGTCCGCGCCTGGAAGGAGCTGCGTGACGAGCCTGCCGTGCAGGCCGCTCTGGACAAGCTCGCTGCCGACGCCAAGACCGGTGCCAACCTGATGGAGGCCACCCTCGCCGCAGCCCGTGCCGGCGCGACGACCGGCGAGTGGGCCGGCAAGCTGCGTGAGGTCTTCGGCGAGTACCGCGCGCCCACCGGCGTGAGCGGCGCCATCGGTGTCCAGGAGGCTGGATCCGAGCTGACCGCCGTCCGTGACCGGGTGAACGCGACCGGGGAGGAGCTCGGCGGCCGACTGCGGCTGCTCGTAGGCAAGCCCGGGCTCGATGGTCACTCCAACGGCGCCGAGCAGGTTGCCGTGCGGGCCCGTGACGCGGGCTTCGAGGTCATCTACCAGGGCATCCGGCTGACGCCCGAGCAGATCGTCGCGGCTGCGGTCGCCGAGGATGTGCACTGCGTCGGGCTGTCGATCCTGTCGGGCTCCCACATGGAGCTCGTGCCCGCGGTCCTGGACGGGCTGCGGGAGGCGGGACTCTCGGACGTGCCCGTGATCGTGGGCGGCATCATCCCCGACTCTGACGGCAAGAAGCTCAAGGAGCTCGGCGTTGCTGCGGTCTTCACCCCGAAGGACTTCGGGCTCACCGAGATCATGGGCGGCATCGTCGACGTGATCCGGAAGGCCAACGGCCTGTCCTGAGCCTGCTCAGCGTGGCGCGGCTTTCACGGCGAGCACCGGGCAGATCGCCTCGAGTACGACGCGCTGCGCGGTGCTGCCCATGATGAGCTTGCCCAGCGGTGATCGACGTCGTACGCCGATCACGATCAGGTCGGCGCGGTGGTGGTTCGCTGCGTCGAGGAGCTCATCGGCGGCGTCGTTGACGCTGATGCCGTGCAGAAGCAGGTGCTCGATCCCGGCGGTGTCCAGACGCTCATGGAGGACCTTGACCTGCTCGGGCAGTGCGTAGCGCTCATCCACCACGGCGTCCCCTCGCGAGGAGTTGATGACCACCAGACGAGTGGCCCGCTGACGCGCCTCATCGATGGCGTGTGCCAACGCAGCCTCTCCCTCGGGGGTGGGGACGTAGCCCACGACGACACTCATCGCTCCTCCTTCACGAGCCCAGGCTCGGTGGTGTCGGTATCGGTCGTCGAGCGCGAGGCGAGACGTCTGAGGAGCGGCCAGGCCAGGATTAGCGCGACCACGACGTAGGTTCCGACCGCCACTGGCTCGTTGAACAGCCCGGAGATCTCCCCGCCGCTCAGCTGGAACGACTTGCGCAGCTGGTCCTCGAGTCGTGGCCCGAGGATCACGCCCAGGATCAGCGGCAGCACCGGGATGCCGTAGCGCCGCATCGCGAATCCGAGAGCCCCCAGGATCAGCAGCAACACGAGGTCGAATGCCTGCAGGTTCACCGAGTAGGCGCCCAGCGTCGCGAAGAACACGATGCCGGCGTACAGGTAGGGCCGTGGGATCTGCAGCAGTCGCGCCCACGCCGGCGCGAGCGGCAGGTTGACCAGCAGCAGCAGCGTGTTGCCGATGAACAGGCTGGCGATCAGGGCCCACACGAGGTCGGGCTCCTTGTCGAACAGCAGCGGCCCCGCCTGGATGTTGTAGTGGCTGAAGGCAGCCAGCATGACCGCGGCCGTTGTGTTGGTCGGCAGTCCCATCGACAGCAGGGGCACCATGGTCCCGGCTGCGGAGGCGTTGTTCGCAGCTTCGGGTCCAGCG
>DATILB010000465.1:0-12781 GCA_035477015.1 Nocardioidaceae bacterium
TCGCCCTCGACCTCGACCTCGACGCCGTTCCCGGTGTTCCACACACAGCCGTTGAGGTTCAGAGAGCGGGCGAGCGCATAGACGTGCGGACGAAAGCCGACACCCTGAACTACACCGTGCACCGACACCTGTCGACGTGCACGCACAGGGGAGGACGAAACGGCCACGCGCGAAGCTCCATTGCTCGTTGCATTGGCTGTCAAGTTGGTCCGGTGGGCAAATGCGGTCCCGTGTCCGCCGGGCCGACTGCAACAGTCGGCTTGCAGGTACTCCGTCAATCTACGACTCCCGGACTCCGCCTCGCTAGTGCCAATTGTGGCTCGCTGGCGACCTGGCGCGGGTGCCTCCAGGACTGTCTGTGACAGGCGGCAAGATGGAGCCATGACCGACGTTCAGGCCGCCCCGACCGAGGCGCGCGAGGAGCACCAGCAGATCGCCGAGCAGATCGAGGAGGCGCGTTGGCTGTACTTCGTCCAGGACAACCCCACGCTCGCCGATGCCGACTACGACAAGCTGATGCGACGGCTCCAGGAGCTCGAGGAACAGTGGCCCGACCTGCGCACGCCGGACTCGCCCACCCAGAGCGTGGGGGGCACGGTGTCGACGGACTTCACCGCCGTCGACCACCTCGAGCGGATGATGAGCCTGGACAACGCGTTCTCCTTCGAGGAGCTCGACGCGTGGAACGCGCGGATCGCGCGTGAGGGTGTGGAGCCCGAGTATCTCTGCGAGCTGAAGGTCGACGGACTCGCCATCAACCTGCTGTACGAGAACGGCCGGCTGGTTCGAGCCGCGACGCGGGGTGACGGGCGCACCGGTGAGGACGTGACTCCCAACGTCAAGACGATCGCGAACATCCCGCACCGGCTCAGCGCCTCGGACGAGTTCCCAGTGCCGGCACGCGTCGAGGTGCGCGGCGAGATCTTCCTGTCCGTGGCGGCGTTCGAGAAGCTCAACCAGTCGTTGCTGGACGCCGGCAAACAGCCCTTCGCCAACCCCCGCAACTCCGCGGCTGGCTCGTTGCGACAGAAGGACCCACGCGTCACCGCGACGCGCGACCTCGCGATGGTCTGTCACGGCATCGGCTTCCGGGAGGGGCTTGAGGTGGACCGGCAGTCTCGGGGGTACGACGCGCTGAAGGCCTGGGGACTGCCGACGAGCAACCACGTGAAGGTCGTGTCCGACCTTGGAGCCGTGAAGGCCTACGTGGAGCACTACGGCGCGCACCGGCACGACGTGGTCGAGCATGAGATCGACGGCGTCGTGGTCAAGGTCGACCAGGTCGCGCTGCAGCGACGACTTGGCTCGACCTCGCGCGCGCCGCGTTGGGCGATCGCCTTCAAGTACCCACCAGAGCAGGTCAACACCAAGCTGCTCGAGATCCTGGTCAACACCGGCCGCACCGGCCGCGTCACGCCGTTCGGCCGGATGGAGCCCACCTTGGTCGCAGGGTCGACCGTCGAGATGGCGACCCTGCACAACGCGCATGAGGTCAAGCGCAAGGACGTCCGCCCCGGCGACACCGTCATCCTCCGCAAGGCCGGAGACGTCATTCCGGAGATCCTCGGCCCGGTGCTCGACCTTCGCCCGGAGGGGCTGCCCGAGTGGGTGATGCCGACCGAGTGCCCCTCGTGTGGCACCACCCTGGCTCAGCAGAAGGAGGGCGATGCGGACCTGCGCTGCCCCAACCACCGGCACTGCGTGGCGCAGGTGCGCGAGCGGGTCTTCCACGTCGCCGGTCGCGGTGCGTTCGACGTCGAGGGGCTCGGCTACGAAGCCGCAGTGGCGCTCCTCGAGGCAGGCGTGATCGAGAACGAAGGTGACCTCTTCGACCTCGACGCCGACAAGCTGTTGAGGGCTCCGCTGTTCACACGTGCGCCCAAGAAAGGGGAGGAGGGACCGCAGCTCAGCGCCAACGGGCAGCGGCTGCTCGCCAACCTCGACGGCGCCAAGGACCGGCCACTCTGGCGTGCCCTCGTCGGGCTCTCGATCAGGCACGTCGGGCCGACCGCGGCTCGGGCGCTCGCGACCTCGTTCGGGTCCGTCGACGCGATCCGCGCCGCGTCGCTCGAGCAGATCGCCGGCACCGAGGGAGTCGGCCTCACCATCGCCGAGGCGGTCCAGGCCTGGTTCGCCGAGGACTGGCACGTCGACATCGTCGACAGGTGGGCCGCCGCGGGAGTCAGGCTCGAGGACGAGCGTGACGAGTCGACTCCCCGGAACCTCGAGGGGCTCTCGATCGTGGTGACCGGCTCCCTCGCGGGCTTCAGTCGGGACGGCGCGAAGGAGGCCATCATCAGCCGAGGTGGGAAGGCCGCCTCGTCGGTCTCCAAGAGCACGGCCTTCGTTGTCGTGGGTGACTCACCAGGTTCCAAGGCCGAGAAAGCCGAGCAGCTGAAGGTCCCCGTTCTCGATGAAGAAGGCTTCGTGGTGCTGCTCAATGAGGGTCCCGAGGCGGCGCGCCAACTGTTGGCCTGACCTCTCGCGTGTCGCCCGAAATATCCCTTTTCCCGAATACCTAAATATGATTCACGTCGTGCCTTTCCAGGTCAAAACGGGATAGGTCGGGAATGGCGCGTCGAAACGTCCCGATTTGCCCCACTAGTAGTGAGGGTTTCCCCTGCTTACCGTGATTTTCGGGGGTAGATCAAAGGGGTAGATCCATGAAAATCGTGGCCGGGGAAAACCGTGACTCCGGGTGGGGTAAACCAGGAGACAAGTCGCGGATGTGAAGGTTGGGCCCCAAGGGGCCCAACCTTCTTTTCTTTGCGGCCTACACCGTCTCTATGTAGCGGTGGACGGCGCTGACGCAGCCCGAACCTTCGCCCACGGCCGCGGCGACGCGCTTGCCTGATCCGGCCCGTACGTCCCCGACGGCGAAGACCCCGGGAACGTTGGTCTCGTAGAGGAACGGGTCACGGTCGAGCTGCCAGCCTCGCGGTCGACCGTTCGCAGCGGTCGGCAGGTCGGGCCCGGTCAGGATGTAGCCCTTGTCGTCGAGCTCCACCAGGTCCGCGACCATCTCGGTGTGCGGGGCGCTGCCGATGAAGATGAACAGGGCCGCCGGGTTCAGCACTTGCTCCGTGCCGTCGCCGCGCTTCAGCACCATCCGGTCCAGGCTGCGCTCGCCCTCGACGTGGTCGATCTGCACCTCGGTCAGGACGTTGATGTTGGGAGCCGCCTCGATCCGGTCGATGAGGTACTGCGACATGCTCTTGCGCAGGGAGTCCCCCCGCACGAGGACGGACACCTCGCTGGCGTAGCGCGAGAAGAACAGTGCGCCCTGGCCGGCCGAGTTGGCGCCGCCCAGGATGCAGACATGACGGTCGCGGTACGTCGCGGCTTCTGTCATGGCAGCGCCGTAGTAGACCCCACAGCCCGTGAGCTGGTCGGCGCCCGGAACTTCGAGCCGTCGAACCGCCACCCCTTGAGCCAGGAGCACGGTGTACGCCGAGACCTCCGAGCCGTCGGCCAGCCGGACGACGCGGTAGGGGTCCTCACGGCGCACGGACACCGCGCTCTGGGCGGACAGGAGCTCGGCGCCGAAGCGCTGCGCCTGGGTGACCGCCCGCCGGGCGAGGTCGGCACCGCTGACGCCGGCCGGGAAGCCCAGGTAGTTCTCGATCTGCGAGCTGGTGCCGGCCTGTCCACCGGGGGCGTCCGCCTCGACCATCAACGTCTTGAGCCCCTCGGAGGAGCCGTAGACCGCGGCCGCCAGCCCGGCCGGCCCGCCGCCGATGATCACCAGGTCGTAGAACGGCAGGCTCGCCCGCGTGCGCATCCCGACGCGGTCGGCGAGCTCCTGGTGCGTGGGTCGGACGACCGAGGTGCCGTCGTCGAAGAACACCACCGGAAGTGTCGTGAGGTCACCCGTGACCCCTTCCACCAGCGGGCGCACCGACTCGTCCACGTCGATGTCGAGCCACTGGTACGGCACGCTGTTGCGGGACAGGAACTCCTTCACGTCGTAGCTCTGAGGTGACCAGCTCGCCCCGACCACGCGAATGCCGTCGTACGGGAGCCGCACGTTGGCCGTCCAGTCGGACAGCAGGTCGTCGAGCACGGGGTAGAGGCGGAGCTCCGGCGGGTCCCACGGCTTGAGCAGGTAGTGGTCGAGGCCGATGTCGTTGATGCCCCTGATGGCGGCCTCGGTGTCGGCGTACGCCGTGAGCAGGACGCGGCGCGAGTCGGGGTGGAGCTTGCGGGCCTCGGCGAGCATCTCCGTGCCGCTCATGCCGGGCATCCGTTCGTCGACGAGGAACAGCGCGATCGGCGTGCCCCGCGCCTTGAGCTCGGTCGCCACCTCGAGCCCCTGCTGGCCGGACGACGCGCGCAGCACCCGGTAGTCGCCGCGGTAGTGCTTGCGCAGGTCCCGCTCGATGGCGCCCAACACCTCCGGGTCGTCATCGACGCTGAGGATGACCGGCTTGCTCATGACGCCCCGCCTTCGGTCCCGATGGGCAGCTCGACCACGAACCGGGTCTGGCCAGGCTGTGAGGTCACCGATACGGAGCCATGGTGCTTCTCGGTGACGATGGAGTACGAGGTGGCCAGCCCGAGCCCGGTGCCCTTGCCCGGATCCTTGGTGGTGAAGAAGGGGTCGAAGACACGGGGGACCACCTCAGAGGGGATGCCGGGTCCGTCGTCCTCGATCTCGATGACGATGTTTCCGCCCTCACGACGAGTGCGGATGTGGATCGTGCCCGAACCGCCCATCGCATCGACCGCGTTGTCCAGCAGGTTGGTCCATACCTGGTTCAGCTCGCTGCCGTACGCCGTGATGCGCGGAAGGTCGGCGGCGTACTCCCGGACCACCTCGACGCCCACCTTGAGCTTGCTGCGCAGGATCACCAACGTGTTGTCGATCCCCTCGTGCACGTCGACCTCCTGGACCGGTGCCTGGCCCAGGTAGCTGTAGCTCTTGAGCGCGCTGACGATCTCGGAGATGCGGGCCGAGCCCTGGCCGATCTCGTGCGCCAGCATGTGCACCCGGTAGGCGCTGGTCAACCAGAGGAGCACCGGCGCCAGTGCGTCGCCGAGCCCGTCGGAGAGCCGCTCCAGCTCCTCGACGTCGAGTCCCTGGTCCACGAGCGACGGCGCTAGGTCCCACCCGTTGTCGACGTCGTTGTCCTCGAGCCAGCCCTCGAGCTCCGACTCGCGGTCCGACCGCTCGACGGCCCCGATGCTGGAGGGCCGAACCGCGTGCTCGCGGGCACGGGCGTCGAGCTCGGCGAGGATGTCGGTATCCGGGTGGGTCGCTGCCGACTCGATGGAGAGTCGTGCGGCCTCGAGGGCGGCGAACGCGTCCCGGAGCTGCTCGGCGGCTCGCCGGGTAGCGGCCGCGGGGTTGTTGAGCTCGTGGGCCACGCCCGCGACCAGGGTGCCGAGGGTCGCCATCTTCTCGGTCTGGCGCAGGGCACGCTCCGCCGCCTTCTGCGCGGAGACGTTGGCGCCGTAGACGAACATCAGCTGTGTGCGCGGATCGAAGCGGTGGGCGAACACGTAGTCACGGTCGCCGATCCGCGCCTCGAAAGGCACGACGTCGGCCGCCTCGACCATGTCGAGCCACACGCGCACATCCATGCCGGGGCACAGCTCGGTCCAGCTCCGCCCGAGCAGCGCCTCGCCGAACACGTTGCGCGCTGCGGCGTTCGCCATCAGCACCTCGCCCTCGGGGGTCATCCGCAGGACCGGGCCAGGGTTCATCTCGGGGAAGCGGGCCATCTCGGCCATCTGGCGCTCCCCGGCACGCCTAGCCGTGATATCGGCGCCGTACACGAAGACGAGGTCACCATCCTCCGAGCGGAGGTGGGTGAACATGATGCACACCCCGTCCTTCTCGGCCTCGTGGAGCACGCGGACGTCGCTACCCGGGTCGCTGGCCAGCACCTGCTCCCAGAGGTCCCACGTCATCCCGGGGCACACGTCCATCCAGCACTTGCCCAGGATGTCCTCGGCGCCGAGGAAGCGGCGAGCGGCGGCGTTGGCCATCAGGATCGTGCCCTTGTCGGTGAGTCTCCCGACCGGGCCCGGGTTGCGCTCGGGCAACTCGGCGAGTAGTCGGAGCTTCTCCTGCTCCGACTCCTGCTCGTCGCTCTCGGTCACGCCGACCCTTTCGTCCAGGGTGCCCGTCGGGCCCATCATGCCCGGCATACGCCCTGTGCGGCCACGACTCATAGGATTGCGGCCATGCCCGAGATCTCCCGCGACGACGTCGCCCACCTGGCGACCCTCGCCCGGATCGACCTCGACGACGCCGAGCTCGACCACCTGGCACCTCAGCTGGCGGTCATCCTCGAGTCGATCAAGTCGATCAGCGAAGTCGCTGCCGCCGACGTGCCCCCGACCTCGCACGCCCTCCCGCTCACCAACGTGTTCCGTGAGGACGTCGTGGCGCCGAGCCTGACGACCGAGCAGGCCCTCTCGGGTGCGCCGGCGTCCGAGGGCGGACGGTTCCTCGTGCCGAAGATCCTGGGGGAGGACTGATGACCCACGATCCGACCAAGGTGAGTGCCGCGGGCCTCGCCAACCTGCTGGCCGACGGGGACACCACTAGCGTGGAGGTCACCCAGGCGTTCCTCAACCGGATCGATGCCGTCGACGGCCCGGTCCACGCCTTCCTGCACGTCGACGCGGAGGGAGCCCTCCGGGCCGCCCGCGAGTCGGACGAGCGTCGTGCTGCGGGGTCCCTGCTGTCGGTGATGGACGGTGTCCCGATCGCGGTCAAGGACGTCCTGACGACGATCGGGCTGCCCACCACCTGCGGATCGAAGATCCTCGAGGGCTGGGTTCCTCCGTACGACGCAACCGTCGTCGCGCGGCTGAAGGCTGCCGGCCTGCCCATTCTGGGCAAGACCAACATGGACGAGTTCGCCATGGGCAGCTCGACCGAGCACTCGGCGTACGGCCCGACCCGGAACCCCTGGGACCTCTCGCGCATCCCGGGTGGCTCGGGTGGTGGGTCCGCAGCCGCAGTCGCCGCGCACGAAGCGCCCTGGGCGATCGGCACCGACACCGGTGGCTCGATCCGTCAGCCGGGCGCGGTCACAGGCACGGTCGGCGTGAAGCCGACGTACGGCGGCGTGAGCCGCTACGGCCTGGTGGCGATGGCCAACTCGCTCGACCAGGCCGGTCCCGTGACCCGCACCGTGCTTGACTCCGCGCTGCTGCACGAGATCATCGGCGGCCACGACCCGCTGGACTCGACCTCGATCAACGCACCCCTGCCTGCCCTCTCGGACGCGGCTCGCGAGGGTGCCAACGGCGACATGTCCGGCGTACGCATCGGCGTCATCAAGGAGCTCAGCGGCGAGGGCTACCAGCCCGGCGTCCAGGCGCGCTTCGACGAGGCCGTGGAGCTGCTGGTCAAGGCCGGGGCGGAGACCGTCGAGGTGTCCTGCCCTTCGTTCAAGCACGCTCTCGCTGCGTACTACCTGATCATGCCGTCGGAGGCCTCAAGCAACCTCGCCCGCTTCGACGCAATGCGCTACGGCATCCGAGTCGTCCCAGACGGCGACCCGTCCGCAGAGGACGTCATGCGGGCCACCCGTGACGCGGGCTTCGGCGACGAGGTGAAGCGCCGCATCATCCTGGGCACCTACGCCCTGTCGAGCGGCTACTACGACGCCTACTACGGACAGGCGCAGAAGGTCCGGACCCTGATCAGCCGCGACTTCGAGGCGGCGTTCGCGCAGGTCGACGTACTCGTGTCGCCGACGGCTCCGACGACGGCGTTCCCGATCGGGGAGAAGCTCGACGACCCGGTGGCCATGTACCTCAACGACGTCGCCACTATCCCGGCCAACCTCGCCGGAGTGCCTGCCATGTCCCTGCCGAGCGGGCTCGCCGACGAGGACGGCCTCCCGGCGGGCTTCCAGCTCATCGCGCCGGCGCTGGCCGACGACCGGCTGTACCGCGTGGGAGCCGCCCTCGAGGCGCTCCTGCTCCAGCAGTGGGGCGGCCCGCTGACCGCACCGGAGGTGACGGCATGACCACCACGCAGTTGTCCTTCGAAGAGGCCATCGAGAGGTTCGACCCGGTCCTCGGCCTCGAGGTGCACGTCGAGCTCAACACCGCGTCCAAGATGTTCTGCGGCTGCGCAACCGAGTTCGGTGCCGAGCCCAACTCCCAGGTCTGCCCGACCTGCCTCGGCCTGCCCGGCTCGATGCCGGTGGTCAACGCCAAGGCCGTCGAGTCCGCGATCCGCATCGGCCTGGCGCTGAACTGCCAGATCGCCGAGTGGTGCCGCTTCGCGCGGAAGAACTACTTCTACCCGGACATGCCGAAGAACTTCCAGACCTCGCAGTACGACGAGCCGATCGCGTTCGACGGCTTCACCGAGGTGGAGGTGGAGGGCGAGACCTACCGCATCCCGATCGAGCGCGCGCACATGGAGGAGGACACCGGCAAGTCGCTGCACGTGGGCGGCGAGACCGGCCGCATCCATGGCGCGGACTACTCGCTCGTCGACTACAACCGCGCCGGCATCCCCCTCATCGAGATCGTGACCAAGCCGATCGAGGGCACCGGCGCGAAGGCACCGCTGGTCGCGAAGGCGTACGTCGCGCACCTGCGCGAGCTGCTCCTCGGCCTCGGCGTCTCAGACGTCCGCATGGAGCAGGGCTCGCTCCGCTGCGACGTGAACCTCTCGCTGCGCCCGTCGCCCGACGCGCCGCTGGGCACCCGCACGGAGACCAAGAACGTCAACTCGCTGCGCTCGGTCGAGCGCGCGGTCCGCTTCGAGGCTGCCCGGCACGCCGGCGTACTCCTCGATGGCGGCTCGATCCTGCAGGAGACCCGGCACTTCCACGAGGACACCGGGATCACCACCCCAGGACGCGAGAAGTCCGACGCGGACGACTACCGCTACTTCCCGGAGCCCGACCTCGTGCCTGTCGCGCCGGCCAAGGACTGGGTGGAGTCGCTGAAGGCGTCGTTGCCCGAGCCGCCGCGCGAGCGCCGGGCTCGGCTGCAGACCGACTGGGGCTTCTCCGACCTGGAGATGCGCGACACCGTCGGCGCCGGTGCCCTCGCCCTTGTCGAGGAGACCGTCGCCGCCGGTGCCGCCCCCCAGCCCGCACGGAAGTGGTGGCTCTCCGAGCTAGCCCGCCGCGCCAACGAGCAGGGCGTCGAGCTTACGGAGCTGCCCATCACCCCCGCCGGCGTCGCCCGCATCCAGGCCCTGGTCGACGAAGGTGCGATCAACGACAAGCTCGCCCGCCAGGTCTTCGACGGCGTACTCGCCGGCGAGGGCACGCCCGACGACGTCGTCGCCGCCCGAGGGCTTGCTGTCGTCTCCGACGAGGGTGCCCTCTCCGAGGCCGTCGACCGCGCCATCGCCGCCAACCCCGAGGTCGCCGACAAGATCCGCGAGGGCAAGGTGGCTGCCGCCGGGGCCCTGATCGGCTCCGTCATGCAGGAGATGAAGGGCCAGGCCGACGCCGGGCGCGTCCGCGAGCTGATCCTGGAGAAGCTGACCTAGGACCGCTGAGACGTCCCAAAGAGACGCTCAAACGCATCGAGACGTCGCCTCAGGCGACGTCTCGATGCGTTTTCGCGTCTCTGCGCGACGTCTCAGCTGCCTTCGGTGACCGGGTACAGGTGATCGGCCAGCAGGCCATGCGCTTCCTTGTGTACGGCGGCCGCGGCCTCGGCGTCGGGCGCCTCGACCAGGCAGAAGACCTTGCCGTTGGTCTCGTCGACCCAGTAGCGGTGGTACTGCACGCCGTACTGCTCCTGGATGGCCAGGTCCTTCTTGTGCGCCTCCGCGACGTCGGTCGCCGTGGCGCCGGGCAGGTTCTCGTGTACGTCCATGAAGAGAGGCATTTGGAACTCCCTAGCTCGTTCGGTTGGTCTGACACACTGAGTCTCATGTCAGGGCTGGAGATGAGCCATGACCGTGCCCCCGCCGTACCTAGCCCGGTACCCACGCTCGAGGGCTTGCTCGGCGACGTACGGCTGAACGGCGCTGTCTTCCTCCGCGGCCTGTACTCCGAGGCATGGGCCTACACCTCACTCACGGCGGAGCAGACCGCCGCGTTGCTCCAGCCGGACGCGCCGCGTGTCGCCCTCTTTCACGTCATCGCGAGTGGGCGCGCCTGGGTGCGGCTGAACGACGGCCAGAAGCACTGGGCGTACGCCGGCGACGTCGTCGTGCTCCCGTACGGCGACCAGCACACGATGGGCGGCACGCATGATGCGGAGCCGGTGCTGATCACGACGGTGCTGGACCCCCCGCCCTGGCAGCAGATGCCGATGGTTCGCCACGGTGAGGGCGGCGAGCTCACCGAGCTGGTCTGCGGCTACCTGGCATCCGACGATCCGCTCTTCGACCCCCGCCTGCGGGCGCTCCCTCCGCTCTTCGTGGTCTCGCCTCCCGAGGGAAGTGCGCGGGACTGGGTGCGCGCGAGCATCGACTACGCACTGCAGCAGACCACCACGGCGGAGGGTGGCGGGCTCGTTGGTCCGACCCAGCTGCCTGAGCTGCTCGTGCGGGAGGTGCTGAAGCTTCACCTCGCCTCGGCGCCCGCGGTGGAGAGCGGCTGGCTGTCAGCGCTGAGAGACCCGGTCCTCCGTCCCGCGCTCGCGGCCATCCACGGTTCACCGGAGCACAAGTGGAGTGTTGCGGCTCTCGCGCAGGAGTCGAACGTCTCCGCATCGCTGCTCGACGAGCGCTTCCGGGTCGTGCTCGAGCTGGCGCCGATCCGCTACCTCACGCTGTGGCGGATGCACATCGCCGAGGACTTCCTCCGCTCGACGACGTTGAGCGTCGGGGCGATCGCGAGACGGGTGGGCTACGAGTCCGAGGAGGCCTTCAGTCGCGCCTTCAAGCGCGACCACGGCACCTCACCGGGCGCCTACCGCTCCCATTAGGGGGCAACCACCAGGATCCGGTCGTCCCCGGCACGCGGGTCCCCGCGACCGTCGCGGTTGCTCGTCGTCACCCACAGGTTGCCGTCGGGCGCGACGACGACGGTCCGAAGCCGTCCGTAGTCGCCGACGAAGAAGTCCTCGACCTTGCCAACGCCGTCGTCGGTGACCGGGATGCGCCAGAGTCGCTCGCCGCGCAGCGAGGCGGCCCACAGCGCGCCGTCGAGGAACGCCAGCCCGGACGGCGACGCCTCGGACGTGCGCCACTGGACGTACGGGTCGCGGTAGCCCTTGTCGTCGCCCCTGCCCTCATGGACTGGCCAGCCGTAGTTGCGGCCGGCATCGATGCGGTTGAGCTCGTCCCAGGTGTTCTGACCGAACTCGGAGGCCCACAGCTGACCGCTGTCGTCGAAGGCCAGCCCCTGCACGTTCCGGTGGCCCATCGTCCACACCGGCGAACCGGCGATCGGGTTGTCCGGCGCAGGATCGCCGTCAGGGGTGATGTGCAGGATCTTCCCGCCGAGGTCGCCGCGGTCCTGGGCACGCTCCGGTTCGCCGATCTCCCCGGTCGACACGAAGATGTTGCCGTCGGCGTCGAAGAGGAGTCGCCCGCCGTCGTGGATGAAGCCGTTGGGGATCCCGGTCAGGACGTCGACGGGGTCGCCCAGGCTGCGGCCGTCGTACGCCATCTTGACCACGCGGTTGTCGCCCCTGGTGGTGACGTAGGCGAAGACCAACCCGTCCTCGTCGTACGACGGGGAGGTGGCGAGCCCCAGCAGACCGGACTCTCCCTCGGGTACGGCCAGCGCAATCCGCCCGACCTCGCGCAGCCTGCCGGATGGGGCGATTGCGACGACCCGGGTCGTGTCTCGCTCACCGACGAGCGCGGTGCCATCGGGGAGGAACGTCACGCCCCAAGGAGCCTGCAGACCCGTCGCAATGGTCCCGACAACGCGCGGTCCCTGCGCATCGAGTGTGGTCCGCGGCTCGCCGACCTGGGTGCTGGGCTGGGGTGCCGACGAGGGAGTGCCGAGGCCGGTGGGATCGCCGGTGGAGTCATCGGAACAGCCGGCGAGCACGAGCAGGAGTACGACGGCTGCGGCGCGGTTCACGCCTTCGAACCTACCCGGCGGTGTCGGGGTGCGACGGGGTATCCGCGGGGTGCGAGGTGGCGCCGGGAGCTGCGTGAGTCCCGTGCGACACGCTCAGGCGAGTGCTGCGGTCCGGTTGGCACGAACCTCGTGCCGGGCAGCTGCCGCCTCGACGAACGCCTCGATCTCGTCGCGTTCGATGCGGAGCTGGGTCAGGGCCGTGGACGCCACCAGCGCGTTGCGGCGCGCTGCTTGCTGGCTGGCGACCGGCCAGTTCTTGATCGCTTGCAGGAGTTTCCACGGATTCATGTTGGCTCCGGGGTGGGGGAAGGGCGTTACGAGGCATAAACCTAGGGGCTGCGCGCTTCCCGCGAGTCAACGCTGTGTGACATTCATGTGAACTGCATCACAGGTGGCACGATGAGTTTTGGGGCCGGGAACGGTCCACCTAGACGTAAGCACCGTACGCGAGGAGGAGTCATGCCCGAAACCGTGCTGATGATCGGCACTCGCAAGGGGCTCTGGGTGGCCCGCAGCGACGACCGGACGAGCTGGGGGGTGAGTGGTCCCGACGAGCTGATGGCCGAGGTGGCCTCGGTCGCGATCGACAAGCGCACCGGCACCCCGCGGCTCTTCGCCGGCACCAAGCACTGGCACTGGGGGCCGCAGGTGCGCAGGTCAGATGACCTGGGTGCGACCTGGCAGTCCACTCCGGAGGGCGAGGTGCGCTTCCCGGAGGACACCGGACGCTCGCTGGAGGCCGTGTGGGCCATCGCGCCCTCACCTTCCGAGCCGGGTGTCGTCTGGGCCGGCACCGAGCC
>DATILB010000466.1:0-9034 GCA_035477015.1 Nocardioidaceae bacterium
CACTCAAGCCGGTCACCCGGGACGCCACGGTGCTGATCGTGGCGCAGCGGGTCTCCACGATCCTCGACGCCGACCAGATCGTCGTACTCGAGGACGGGCTGGTCGTCGGCATCGGAACCCACGAGGGGCTCCTCGAGAGCTGCCCGACGTACCAGGAGATCGTCGCGTCCCAGCTGACCGAGGCGGGTGCAGCATGAAATCACCCCACGAAACCGCTCGCTCCGCTCACGCTTCCGCGGGGACCCCGGAAAGCAGCGCGCCCGCGAAGATGAAGGAGACCGAGCGGGTCGTCCAAGGCCCCGGCCCCGGGCGTGGGCCGTTCGGTGGCGGCATGGTCGGTCAGAAGTCGCTGACCTTCGGCCCGTCGGCGAAGCGGCTGATGGCCCGGATGGCGCCAGAGCGCACGAAAGCGATGCTCGTCGTCGGGCTCGCGGTCGTGTCGGTCGCGTTCTCGGTGATCGGGCCGTGGCTGCTCGGCAAGGGCACCGATGTGATCTTCGACGGCACGATCGGGGGCGGTGGCGGCGTCGACTTCGACAAGCTCGCAGGGGTCCTCCTGCTGGTGCTGCTCGTGTACGTCGCCTCGTCGATCGCCGGCTGGCTGCAGGCCTTCTGGCTCAACGATGTCGTCCAGGACACCGTCTTCCGGATGCGTGAGGAGGTCGAGGAGAAGATCAACCGGCTGCCGCTGCGTTACTTCGACCGGCAGCCGCGCGGCGAGCTCCTCTCGCGCGTCACGAACGACATCGACAATGTCAGCCAGACGCTTCAGCAGACCCTGAGCCAGCTGCTCCAGTCACTGCTCACGGTGGTCGGTGTCCTCGTGATGATGTTCTGGATCTCGCCGCTACTCGCCCTCATCGCGCTGATCGCCGTACCACTCACGATGATCCTGTCCGGCGGCATCATGAAGCGCTCGCAGGGGCTCTTCATCCAGCAGTGGCGTCGTACTGGCAAGCTCAACGCGCACATCGAAGAGGCCTTCACCGGGCACGCCCTGGTGAAGGTGTTCGGTCGCCAGCAGGAGGTCCAGCGGGCCTTCGACGAGCAGAACGACGAGCTCTTCAAGGCGTCGTTCGGAGCGCAGTTCGTGAGCGGCCTGATCATGCCCGTGATGATGTTCATCGGGAACATCCAGTACGTCGCGATCGCGGTGGTCGGCGGACTGCGCGTCACCAGCGGCGCGATGTCGCTGGGCGAGGTGCAGGCCTTCATCCAGTACTCCCGCCAGTTCACCCAGCCTCTGACCCAGGTCGCCTCGATGGCGAACCTGCTGCAGTCGGGCGTCGCTTCTGCTGAGCGCGTGTTCGAGCTCCTGGACGCGGAGGAGGAGGTGCCGGAGCAGTCGGTGGTCGGCGCCGAGGGCACCCGCGGCGAGGTCGTCTTCGACCGCGTCTCCTTCCGGTACGACGACGAGCAGCCGCTGATCGAGGACCTGTCCCTCGTCGTGCACCCGGGCCAGACCGTCGCGATCGTCGGCCCGACCGGGGCGGGCAAGACAACGCTCGTCAACCTCGTGATGCGCTTCTACGACGTCGACGGCGGCCACATCACGCTCGACGGCGTGGACATCGCCCAGATGCGCCGCAGCGACCTGCGCAGCCGGATCGGCATGGTGCTGCAGGACACGTGGCTCTTCGGGGGCACCATCCGCGACAACATCGCCTACGGTCGCCCTGGTGCGACCGAGGACGAGCTCCTCGCGGCCGCACGCGCGACCTTCGTCGACCGCTTCGTGCACACGCTCCCTGAGGGCTACGACACAGTCGTCGACGAGGAGGGCTCGAACCTGTCCGCGGGTGAGCGCCAGCTCGTGACGATCGCTCGCGCGTTCCTGTCCGAGCCTGCGCTGCTGATCCTCGACGAGGCCACGTCGTCGGTCGACACCCGGACCGAGCTGCTGCTCCAGCAGGCGATGGCTTCGCTCCGCTCGGACCGTACGTCGTTCGTGATCGCGCATCGGCTGTCGACGATCCGCGATGCCGACCTGATCCTGATGATGGAGCAGGGCCGGATCGTCGAGCAGGGGACTCACGAGGAGCTCCTCGGCGCGGGCGGCGCCTATGCCGCGCTCTACGCGTCGCAGTTCAACGCGCCAACAGAGGACGTTGCCTAGACGCAAACGACCCGCAGGCGGTGTTTCCTCCGGTAGGACTGAGCCGGAGCGCCTGCGGGTCGGGTGACTGCTTTGGGATTTCGTGGTGCTGCTACGAAGCAGCCACCTCACATGTCCTAGAAGACTTCATCTCTTGGACCACCTCCTTTCCCGTGTAGAGCCAAGGTACGGCTGACCGAAGAATCACGACAAGGGATTTAGGGTGGGCACGGTGAGCAAGCGACGAGTCCTCCGTGGCCTGCTCACCGACATCCGGCCGCTCCAGGTGAGCGCGCCGTACCGACGGCTCTGGTTCGGGTCCTCGATCTCCCAGCTCGGCCAGCAGATGTCGGCTGTGGCGGTGGCGATCCAGGTCTATGCGCTCACCGAGTCGTCGTTCTATGTCGGCCTCGTGGGCGTCTTCGCACTGGTACCGCTCGTCGGCCTCGGCCTGTACGGCGGAGCGATCGCCGATGCGGTCGACCGGCGCACCCTCGCCCTAGTTGCGAGTGCGGGCCTCTGGGCGGTCTCCGTCGGGCTCGCCGTCCAGGCGTTCCTGGACGTCGACAGCATCTGGCTGCTCTACGGCCTGATCGCGATCCAGTCAGGCTTCTTCGCTGTCAACAACCCCGCCCGGTCGGCGATGATCCCGAGGTTGCTCGACAAGGAGCTGATCCCAGCCGCACAGGCGCTGAACATGGCCACCTTCAACCTGGGCTTCACCCTGGGCCCGCTGTTCGGTGCGCTGGCGATCAAGTGGCAGGGGTTCGAGGCGGCGTACACGATCGACGTGATGACGTTCGCCGCGGCGTACTACGCGTTGCTCCGGCTGCCCAAGATGCCGCCCGCCCACGACAGCCCCAAGGCGGGGCTGGCCTCGGTCCTGGAGGGCCTTCGGTTCCTCAAGAAGGCGCCGAACCTGCGGATGACCTTCATCCTGGACCTCTGCGCGATGGTCCTGGCGCAGCCGCGGGCCCTCTTCCCGGCTCTCGCCTACAAGGTGTACGGCGGCGGGGCTGCCACCGTCGGACTGCTGCAGGCGGCGCCCGCGGTCGGGGCCCTGCTGGCTCTCCTCGTGTCCGGCTGGATCAGCAAGATCCGCCTGCAGGGCGTGGCCATCGTCATGGCCATCGTCGGGTACGGCGCTGTGGTCGGCGGAGTCGGACTGACCAGCATCCTCTGGCTGGGAGTGATCTTCCTGGCGCTCTCCGGCGCTGCCGACATGGTCAGCTCGGCGTACCGCTCGACGATCCTCCAGGTCGCTGCTCCCGACGCTCTGCGCGGACGGCTACAGGGCGTCTTCATCGTCGTCGTGGCCGGCGGACCCCGTGCCGGCGACTTCGTCGCGGGGTCGGTGGCGTCCGCGACCGGGGAGCAGGTGGCGCTGGTGATCGGGGGCCTGGCGTGCATCGTGGGGGTGCTGCTGGCAGCGCTCGTCCAGCGTCGTTTCCTGGCGTACGACGCGCGCGATCCACAGCCGTAATCCCACCCGTGACCTGGAGACACTTTTTCACGTTTTCCCTTGTAACACTGGCGAAACACGCTCCCAGAGGTCATCCTTTGGTCAGGCGCTGTTCACGCGCCTGACCTGAATCGAGGCTGGCATGACTGTTGAGTCTGAGCTCGAACCGGTTCGCTCGCTGCGGGTTGGCCGCGGGGAGCCCCTGGTGCTCATCCACCCCTTCACGACGAACGCCCGCGTCTGGCGCGGTGTTGCGGACGAGCTGTCCGACAGGTTCGACGTCCTGATGGTGACCCTGCCGGGCCACTACGGTGCGGACAAGGCTTCCTTCTGGGACATTACGATCCCGAAGATGGCGGACTTCGTGGAAGCTGCCATGGACGAGGCAGGCTGGAAGACCGCTCACGTCGCCGGCAACTCACTCGGTGGATGGCTGTCCCTCGAGCTCGGCGCGCGTGGCCGCGCCCGCACCGTCACCGCGCTGGCCCCGGCCGGCGGTTGGGGCGGTCGCCTGGACCTGCGCCGCACGCTTCCCCTCGGGATCAAGTTCATCTCGATCGCGCCCCTGGCCGTGCTCGGCCGCGTCGTCGAGCCGGTGCTCGGCAACTGGGACTTCGCCCACAAGGTGATGCTGACCCTCGTGTCCGGTGACCACCGCAACGTCGAGCGGCGGGACTCGCGCGCGATGATGCGGGCCTCGACGCGCTGCCACGGGTACGTCGCGGTGCTCGCCAACGGGTTCCGGCACGGCGGCATGCACAACATGGAGGACGTCGCCGTCCCCGTGCGGCTGGTCTTGTGCGAGAAGGACTACATCATCCCGCCGGAACAGTACGGTCGCCTTTACGAGGAGCGCCTGCCGAACTCTCACACGGTGATGATGGAGGGCATCGGGCACGTGCCGATGCTCGAGGCGCCGGAGCTGGTCGCGGACCTCATCGCCGAGCACGCCCTGGCGCACCGGCTCCCGGTCGCCATCTGAGGAACCAGCCGGCCGCGTGGCGGGAGGCTTCGGGCCGCTCCTCGCGAAGCGCGTCGTTGATGCCCGCTCCTTCCGGAGACACGCGCGGCCAATCCAACTAGCCGAACAGGCTGGTGTCGACCTCGATCCACACGGCGCCTGCACGCGCGATGATGCGGCCGTCGGAGTCGTAGACCGTCGACAGCGTGTAGGTCTTGCGGCCGTCCTTGCCGAGGTGGCGCCCGATGACGACGAGGGGCTCACCCACCCGCGGCAGCGCGTCAACGGTGGCGGCCATCCGGCCGAGGACCGAGGGGCGCTCGTACTCCAGGTCGCCGTTCGCCCAGCCGCTCGTGCAGTCGAGCGCGGCCCACACGATGGGGATGCCGACCTGGTCGGTGTCGGACAGCGACGCGTCAGGGGTCCAGGTCGTCGCGACGCGCTTGGGGTCGACGCGGCCGGGGAAGATCCGAAGCCCGTCCTCGCGGTCCGTGCCGCAGGCGAAACAGCCCGGGAAGGGGTGGCTGTCGAAGCCCGTGAAGCGGGTCATGGCATCGACCGCCTCGTCGTACGAGACCGGCTCCACGATCTCGATGTCCTCGTCGATGAGCTTGCCGTCCATGACCGTCTCGCCGGCGTAGAGCGCCTGCGAACGGTCCTCGGTGAGCAGCATCGTGACCTCGAGCGGCGGCGGCTTGCGCAGCGTGATCTGGGCGGTGCCTGGCGCGCCGGCCAGCAGCGCCTCAGCAAAGGCGCCCGCAGAGTAGCCGCCGTTGCCGGAGGAGGGCGGCCCGTTGAAACGGGCAGGGATGGTCAGCTCGCCGTACATGCCGCTCATCCTGCCATCGGTCCACTGTAGGTTTGTCCCTGTGAGCGACCTGATCGACACCACCGAGATGTACCTCCGGACCATCTATGAGCTGGTCGAGGAAGGCATCACCCCGCTGCGGGCGCGCATCGCCGAGCGCCTGCACCAGAGCGGCCCCACCGTGTCGCAGACCGTCGCCCGCATGGAGCGCGACGGGCTCGTCACCGTCGAGGGCGACCGGCACCTCGAGCTGACGGACGAGGGTCTCCGGCTCGCCACGCGAGTCATGCGGAAGCACCGGCTGGCAGAGCGGCTGCTCACCGACGTCATCGGGCTCGACTGGGAGCTGGTGCACGCTGAGGCCTGCCGCTGGGAGCACGTGATGTCGGAGGCCGTCGAGCGCCGACTCGTCGAGCTGCTCGACCACCCGACCGAGTCGCCGTACGGCAACCCCATCCCGGGGCTGCTGGAGCTCGGCGAGGAGCCGAGCGAGGACTTCATGGAGGGCGTCGAGTCGCTCGACTCCGTCGTGAAGCAGGGCGCGGACGTCCGCGTGCGGATCGCCCGGATCAGCGAAGAGGTCCAGAAGGACGAGTCCCTGATGGCCGCCATGCGTCGCGTCGGTGCTCTGCCCGACAAGGAGGTCCTGGTCACCCAGGGTGCCGAAGGCGTCCTAGTCGGCAGTGGCGGCGAGTCCGCGGAGATCGAGACCGAGCTGGCTTCGCACGTCTTCGTCCGCCGCCTCTAGGAACTCCGTCGTCCCGAGCTCCAGCTTGTACGTCGCGAGCGCGTCACCCCGCGTCTCGCCACGGTTGACGATGACGACTGGCGTGCCCTGCTTCACTGCGGCCTTCACGAAGCGCAAGCCTGACATCACCGTCAGCGACGACCCCAGGACGAGCACCGCCGGGGCCTCCTCAATCGCGGCGTAGCAGCGCAGCACTCGCTCCTTCGGGACGTTCTCGCCGAAGAACACGACGTCCGGCTTCAGTGGCCCCCCGCAATGGCAGGCCGGAACCTCGAAGCCGGCCGTCTCCTCCAGCGCCACGTCGCCGTCGGGCCGGACCTCGACGTCGGCGTGGGCCGTGGCCCAGCCCGGGTTGAGCTCCTCGAGCCGGGCGTGCAGGGCCGCGCGACTGCTCGTCGTACGGCAGGACAGGCAGATCACGTCGCTGATCCGTCCATGCAGCGCACAGACGTTGCTCGAGCCGGCTGCCTCGTGCAGCCCGTCGACGTTCTGGGTGATCAGCAGTCGCACCTGCCCGCGCTGCTCGAGCCGCGCCAGGGTCTGGTGGCCGGCGTTGGGGACCGCACGCTTCATCCGTGACCAGCCGAGGTGCGAGCGGGCCCAGTAGCGCTGCTGTGCGGCCGGGCCGGAGACGAAGTCCTGGTAGGTCATCGGCATCCGTGCGACCGACGTCGGGCCGCGGTAGTCGGGGATGCCGGAGTCGGTGCTCATGCCCGCGCCGGTCAGCGCCACGAAGCCCTCGGCGAGGGTGTCCAGCGCCTCCTGCAGCTCATCCACCCCTCAAGGGTACGAACGAGTAGAAGCCGTGCTGCTCGGCACGGTGTCCGTCCGGGGTCCGGCTGATCCGGTGCATGACACCGCGGACGGGAACCACCATCACGCCCCCGGGCTCGAGCTGCTCGATGAGGGAGAGCGGGAGATGCGACGCGTCGGCCGACACCAGGATTCGGTCGTACGGCGCCAGGTCCGGCCAGCCGAGCACGTCTGGCGCTGCCTGATGCAGGGATGCCTGCGGCCAGTGGTCGACGAGGTTGGCGATGCCCATCTCCAGCAGCTCCGGCACCAGCTCGACCCCGATCACCCTGCCTTCCGGCCCGACCAGGTGCGCCAGCAACGCGGTTGTCCAGGCAGAGCCGGACCCGACGTCGAGGACCCGCTGGCCGACCTCGACCTCGAGCAGGTGGAGCATGTTGCGCACCGTTGTCGGCTGGCTGTTCGTGGCGCCGTACCCGATCTCGAGCGCGTTGTCGTGGTGCGCGAACCTCTGCTGGTCCTTGGGCAGGAAGCCGCGCCGGGGCACCGCCTCGAACGCAGCCGCCACCCGCGCAGACATGGGTCTACCCGAAGCGCGCTATCGATCGGGCCTTCGCCTTGGCCGCCTCTTCGTCCCGGTTCTTGGGCGGGGCGGTCGTGACCAGGGAGTTCAGCAGCCTCTGGGTCGCGATCGCGACCTCGTGCACGGCATGGTCGAACGCGTGCTGGTTGGCGAGCGACGGCTTGGCGGTCCCACTGACCTTGCGGACGTACTGCAGCGCAGCGGCCTGGACCTCGAGCGACGTCGCCGGAGGCTCGAAGTTGTTCAGGGGTCGGATGTTGCGGCACATGCTTCAACCCTACGACCCGTGGGCGCCGCGGGCCTCAGCCTGTCTTCGTGATCGTGATGCTGGTGTTGGGCCACGGAGGTCGGCGGAGCATGGCGAGGCACGTGAGCGCGGCAGCAACGAAACCGGTAGCCACTCCGATGAGCGCGATCCGGTCCGCGTCGACCACAGGCGTCCACGTGGCGCGCTCCCCGCGCACCAAAAAGACGCCCGCCGCGGTGACCGAATCTCCGCGCACCCGGAAGACCGGAAGCACCGTTGCGCCCTCCGAAGTGACGATCGGGTCGCCGAGCACCCGCTCGGTCGCGCCGGGGAACAGGCCGGGAAGTTGGTGCAGTGTCACCGTGGATCACCTCTCAAGCGATGGGCGCCCCGGGGGCGGCAGGATCTCAGCAGTATTGCTGACCTGATCGCTCGCCGAGTCTCGTTGAGGCGCCACATGCGTGCCGCCGGATTCTCCGCCGTTCACGAACATCATCGGCCCTTGGTCCGATTGGCCACGGAGCACGCTCGTCCTAGGCTGCGGCATGGCCAAGATCAGCATGAACAAGGCGATCCACGGCGCAGTCCGTCGGGATCTTCGGCGCTTCCTCGGCGCGCTCGATGCGTTCCCGGATGGGAGCCACCCTCGCGCCCGACAGTTGGCACGTGCGTGGGCCAATTTCGACGACCAGCTCACTGACCACCACGAGAGCGAGCACGAAATCGTCTGGCCGGCGCTGGGTGCAATCGGCGCGAGCCCGGAGCAGATCGCCGCCATGGACGCCGAGCACGAGGTCGTGTCCGCTGCCGTCGCGGTAGTACGCACTGCCATGTCCAGCCTGGCGACCTCGGCCTCCGCCGCGGACGCTCTCGCGGCGAAGGTGGCGATGACGCGCCTGCAGGAAGTCGCCCTGGCGCACTTCGACCACGAGGAGAGGGAGCTGGAGCCGATCTCCAGTGCCCACCGGGACGCTCCAGAGGTCCACGACATAGCCAAGCGGTTCGGCAAGCGCCTTACGCCCGCAAAGGGGGGACGTTTCATTGCCTGGGTCCTAGATGGCGCCTCAGCCGACGAGAAGGCCGCTGTGACCAGGGAGATCCCGGGACCCGTAGTGAAGATCATTGGAGGGATCTTCGGCATGCCTTACCGACGCAAGACCGCGCCCGTCTGGAAGACCCAACGCTGATCGCCACAGACCTCGTGGCCGCATTCTTCGGTTAGCCAGACAACTCTCCAGCTCGCCGCACAAGCGGCGGGCGACGCTCCGGTCAGGCGGCGCGCACGAACGCCCCGAACTGTTCTTCCATCACCGAGATGGTTTTGCCCAGGGAGTGGGTGCCGTCGGGGTCGACGCGGTACCAGTAGCCGGTCGGGGT